>JAYRLF010000062.1:0-14375 GCA_041905385.1 Allosphingosinicella sp. | reverse complement strand
GCCAACGGGGGGTTGGCTGTAGAGTGCTTCGCCAATGCCGCGTCGGGAGATGGTTGCCGAATCCGTACACGCTCCGGTCGAGAGCGACGCGCCCGCGCATGACGACGAGGCGCTGATTCGGCTCGTCGGCACGGTCAAATGGTTCGACGCGACTCGTGGCTTCGGCTTCGTCGTCAGCGATGACGCCAAGGGCGACGTCCTGGTCCATTTCTCGGTGCTCAAGGAACATGACCGGCGCAGCCTTCCCGAGGGCGCGATCGTCGAATGCCTGGTCGCGGAGCAGGAACGCGGCCTCCAGGCGCGCAAGGTGATCAGCATCGACCTGAGCCAGGCGGTGATGCCGGAGCTCAGCCGCAATGCGTCGGCGGGCGACCGGATCGATCCGTCTGCCCTGCTCGATCAGGCCGGCTCGTTCGAGCCGGTGCGGGTCAAATGGTTCAACCGGCTGCGCGGCTACGGCTTCCTGATTCGCGAGGACGACGACTCGCAGGACATCTTCGTGCACATGGAGACGGTCCGCCGCGGCGGCCTCAACGACCTGTTGCCGGATCAGCCGCTGCGCGCGCGAATCGCCGACGGCCGCAAAGGGCCGCTGGCGGTAGAGGTGGAAGCCCGCTGAGACTTGCCCGCGCCCCTCGCTGGGGCTAGTCGCGAGCCACCATGGGTTTCTTCAAGAATCTCTTCACCTGGTGGGAGGGCGCGACGCTCGGCACCGCCATCTACAGCTGGCGCAACGGCCGCAAGGTCGGCACCGACGCGCTCGGCAATGCCTATTTCGAGGGCAAGAAGGGCGGCCGCCGCTGGGTGATGTACAGCGGCTCCAACGATGTCAGCCGGGTCCCGCCCGAATGGTATGCCTGGCTGACCCGCCAGATCGACCTCGTCCCGGACGAAGCGCTGTCGCCGCCGCCCGCCTTCCTGAAGCCGGCCGTGCCGAATCTCACCGGCACGCCCGGCGCCTATCGGCCGTCCGGCGCGCTCGAGCGGGGCGGCCAGCGCCAGGCGGCGAGCGGCGACTATCAGGCCTGGACGCCCGACTGAGGCATGGCGCCGCGGCTCACGCTCCCCTTGTTTGCCGTTTCGCTGGCGCTCGGCGCCTGCGGGCCGACCGGCGCGCCCGAGCAGAATGCCCAGACCAACGAGACGATCGAGACGGTCGACGTTCCGCAGACGGTGACCCGGATGCCGGCCGGCACGACTCCGATGGCCCAGCGCACCGCCGTGCTCGGCCTGCTCAACAAGCGCAACGGCCTGTCGCGCGATCTGACGCTGCGGCCCGGCCAGTCGGTCCGGCTCGGCGACGTCATCGTCCGCCTTCGCGCCTGCGAGACGACCGCGCCCTGGGAGGTGCAGCAGCTGACCGGCGCCTTCGTCCAGCTCGACGTCCGCAACGCCCAGGGCCAGTATCAACGGGTCTTTTCGGGCTGGCTCTATCGCGAGACGCCGTCGCTCAACGTCGTCGAGCACCCGATCTACGACGTCTGGCCCAAGAGCTGCGAGATGACCCATCCGGGCGGCGGCGAGCCGGTCTCCTCCGGCACCGCGGCCCGTTCGCCGAGCAATCGGTCGAGCGCCTCGAATTCGGTCGCGACCGCCGAACCCGAGCCGGCGGCAACGGCGCCGGCGCCGCCGACCGCATCGCCGACCGCCGAGTCCAACAGCGTCAGATAATCCTGCTGGTCGATCTCGATCGCGCCCAGGCTCTTGAGATGCGGGGTCATGAACTGGCAGTCGAGCAGGGTGAAACCGCCGACCTTCAGCCGCGCCACCAGCCAGGCCAGCGCAACCTTCGACGCGTCGGGCCGGCGCGAGAACATGCTCTCGCCGAAAAAGGCGGCGCCGAGCCGGACGCCGTAGAGGCCGCCGACCAGCGCGTCGTCCGCCCACACTTCGATCGAATGGGCGTGGCCGTCGGCGTGCAGTCGCTCGTAGCTCGCCTCGATCTCGGCATTGATCCAGGTGTCGTCACGCGTCGCGCATTGCCGCACGACCTCGCCGAAGGCGCGATCGCGCGTCACCAGAAAATCGTCCGATCTGATCGTCTTGCGCAGCGATCTTGAAAGGTGGAACGAATCGAGCGGCAGGATCGCCCGCCGCCGCGGCTCGACCCAATAGACGTCCTCGGCGTCGCGGCTGTCGGACATCGGGAAGACCCCGATCGCATAAGCGCGCAGCAAGAGGTCCGGATCGAGCACCATTGGGCTGATCAAACCCGCAAGTCGCGTGTCGTCAATCTCTCTTGATCCGGGTCAGTCGCCGTTCGATGCCCGTCCAAAGGTTCGCGAGCGCCGCGCCGGCGGGCGTTGCATTGCCGAGCCGGCCGACCGCGCCCGGTGTCGCGCTCATCGCTTCGAAGGCGCTCGCCATCGGCACGACCGGCCAGTTGGGATTGGCGTCGAGCGCGGCGCGATGGAGCGAGCGGCGACGGTCGACCATGTTGAATACCGGCAGGATCGGGCCGCGCCGGATCGCATGACGATCGAGATAGGCGACGACCTCCTCGAGCGCGCGCTGCGAGAGCGGCGAGGGAATGACCGGCACGAGAATGACGTCCGCGGCGCGCAACACCTGTTCGCTGGTCTCGGTCAGGCCGGGCGGCGCATCGAGCAGGATGCGGTCATAGTCGTGTCCGAGCCGCTCGATCAGCTTCAATAGCCTCTTCTTCTTGTCGAGGCCGAAGAAGAATCGGTCGAGACCGCGCAGCGAGGCGTCGGCGGGCAATAGGTCGAGCCGTTCGATCCCCGTTCGGCGCACCAGTTTCGCCGGGTCGACCTCCTTGGCGAACACGGCCTGGGCCTCCTGGCGGCCCTTCGCGGCGGCGCCGAGAAGATAGCTCGCCGCGGACTGGGCATCGAGGTCCCAGAGCAGGGTGCGGCGCGACGAGCGCGTCGCCGCGGCCCAGGCAAGGTTGACCGCAAGCGTGGTTTTTCCGACGCCGCCCTTGAGGCTGTAGACCGCGATCGACCGCATCACGCTTTGCCTAGAGGATTTCGCGGACCTTGTCCTGCGGGCGGCAGAGGCGGACGCCCTTGTCCGTTTCGACGATCGGCCGCTCGATCAGGATCGGATTCTCCGCCATCGCCTCGAGGATCGCATTGTCGCTGACCGCGCCCTCGACCAGGTCGAGATCCTTGGCCAACTGCTCCTTGGCGCGGAGCCCTTGGCGCGGACTGATTCCTGCGCGGTCATAGAGCCGCTTGAGCTCGGCCTTGGCCGGCGGCTGCTTCAGATATTCGACGATGGTGATATCCGCACCGGCTTCCTTGAGGATTTCCAAGGTCTTGCGCGACGTTCCGCACATCGGATTGTGATAGATGGTGGCCCTCATTTGCCCTCGTCCTCGCTGCGCGCCAGCCATTCTTCGAGCCATTTGATCGTATAGTCGCCGGATTGGAAATCCGGATCGTCGAGCAGGGCCTGGTGGAGCGGGATCGTCGTCTTCACGCCCTCGACCACGAATTCCTCGAGCGAGCGGCGCAGGCGGCGCATCGCGCCGGCGCGAGTGGTGCCGTAGACGATCAGCTTGGCGATCATCGAATCGTAATAAGGCGGGATCCGGTAGCCCGAATAAAGGCCGCTATCGACGCGCACGTTCATGCCGCCCGGCGCGTGGAAATGCTTCACCAGGCCGGGCGAGGGCGCGAAAGTGCGCGGGTCCTCGGCATTGATCCGGCATTCGATCGCATGGCCGCGGATGTTCACGTCCTGCTGGCGCAGGGTCAGCGGATGGCCTTCCGCGATCCGGATCTGCTCGCGCACCAGATCGAGGCCGGTGATCGCCTCGGTCACCGGATGCTCGACCTGCAGCCGCGTGTTCATCTCGATGAAGTAGAATTCGCCATTCTCGTAGAGGAACTCGATCGTGCCGGCGCCACGATAGCCCATGTCGGCCATCGCCTTGGCGACCAGCCCGCCAATGTGCTCGCGTTGCTCCGGCGAGATTGCAGGCGAGGGCGCTTCCTCGAGCACCTTCTGGTGGCGGCGCTGCAGCGAGCAGTCGCGCTCGCCGAGATGGATCGCATTGCCGTTGCCGTCGCCGAAGATCTGGAACTCGATGTGGCGCGGATCGCCGAGATATTTCTCGATATAGACGGTGTCGTCGCCGAACGCGGATTTCGCCTCGCTGCGCGCCTGGCTCATCTGGCTGTCGAGCTCGGCTTCGGCGCGGACGATCTTCATGCCGCGGCCGCCGCCGCCCGAGGCGGCCTTGATCAGCAAAGGATAGCCGGTCTCGGCCGCGACCTTGCGGGCTTCTTCCGGTCCCTCGACCGGCCCGTCCGAGCCGGGCACCAGAGGCAGGCCCAATCTGGCGGCGGTGCGCTTGGCCTCGACCTTGTCGCCCATCACCCGAATATGCTCCGGCTTGGGGCCGATCCAGATGATGTTGTGGAGCTCGACGATCTCGGCGAAGCGGGCATTTTCCGACAGGAAGCCGTAGCCGGGATGGATCGCATCGGCCTGGCTGATCTCGGCCGCCGAAATGATGTTGGGGATGTTGAGATAGGATTCGCCGGCCGGCGGCGGGCCGATGCAGACCGCCTCGTCGGCGAGCCGGACGTGCATCGCGTCGGTGTCGGCGGTCGAATGGACCGCGACCGTCTTGATGCCCATTTCGTGACAGGCGCGATGGACGCGCAAGGCGATCTCGCCGCGATTGGCGATCAGGACCTTCTGGATTGCCATATTCGGCCTTACTCGATCACGACCAGAGGCTGGTCATATTCGACGGGCTGGGCGTCCTGGACGAGGATCTGCTTGACCGTGCCCGCCCTTGGAGCGGTGATCGGATTCATCACCTTCATCGCCTCGACGATCAGCAGCGTGTCGCCGGCGGCAACCTGGCCGCCGACCGCCACGAACGGCGCTGCGCCCGGCTCGGCCGACAGATAGACGGTGCCGACCATCGGCGATTTGACCGCGCCCGGATGGCTGGCAGCATCGGCCGGCGCTTCGGCAGCGGGCGCGGCCGGAGCGGCCGGTGCGGGTGCCGGCACCGGGGCGGCCGCCGCCGGCGCATGATAGGCGGCCGGGGCCGTGAAGTTCGGAAAGCGCTTGACCACGATCTTGCGGTCGCTGTCCTCGACCTCGATCTCGTTGAGGTCGTTTTCGTTCAGCAAAGTGGCGAGTTGGCGGATGAGATCGGCGTCGATCCGCATCCCTTCATTCTTCTTGTCTTGACTCATCGGACCCTCATTCCCCCTGAGGGGATCCTGCATTCAGCCGGCTTCCCTGTCAGAGACTTAGCGCGCCGTCCAGAGCATCGTGCGGAAAAGTGCGCAGCGGTTTTCCGCAATAACGATGCGTCCGCGAACACCCGGTTTGCCCTCATGCCGCGCCGCCGTGCACTTGGTGGTGGCGCGCGGCGATGCGGCGCCTATATGACGCCCGGGCCGCCGGTCCAAGGGAAGGTTTGCGGTGGAAGAGAAGACGGTCTCGATACAGGTGAACGGTCAGCATCGGCGCGTCCGCGCCGGGCTCAGCATCGCCGAATTGGCGCTCGAGCTCGGCCTCGAGCCGACCAAGGTCGCGGTCGAGCGCAATCTCGAGATCGTGCCGCGCTCGACCTTGAGCGAGGTCACGGTCGAGGATGGCGACGATTTCGAGATCGTCACCTTCGTGGGCGGGGGCTGAGCCATGGACGACATCTGGCAGGTCGCCGGCCGCAGCTTCTCCTCGCGGCTGATCGTCGGCACCGGCAAATATAAGAGCTTCGAGCAGAATGCGGCCGCGCTCGAGGCGTCGGGCGCCGAGATCGTCACCGTCGCCGTGCGCCGGGTGAACATCTCCGATCCCGGCCAGCCGCTGCTCACCGATTTCATCGATCCGAAGCGTTATACCTATCTGCCCAACACCGCCGGCTGCTTCACTGCCGAGGAGGCGATCCGGACGCTGCGGCTGGCCCGCGAGGCGGGCGGCTGGGATCTGGTCAAGCTCGAGGTGCTGGGCGAGGCCAAGACGCTCTATCCCGACATGCGCGAGACGCTGCGCGCGACCGAGACATTGGTGAAGGAAGGCTTCCTGCCGATGGTCTATTGCGTCGACGATCCGATCGCGGCGAAGCAGCTCGAGGAGGCCGGCGCGGTCGCGATCATGCCGCTGGGCGCGCCGATCGGCTCCGGCCTCGGCATCCAGAACCGGGTGACGATCCGGCTGATTGTCGAGGGCGCCAATGTGCCCGTCCTGGTCGATGCCGGCGTCGGCACCGCCTCGGATGCGAGCGTGGCGATGGAGCTGGGCTGCGACGGCGTGCTGATGAACACCGCCATCGCCGAGGCGAAGGATCCGGTCACGATGGCGCGGGCGATGAAGCTCGCGGTCGAATCAGGCCGGCTCGCCTATCGCGCCGGCCGGATGGGCCAGCGCCGCTATGCAGATCCGTCGAGTCCGCTCGCCGGAATGATCTGAGTGCCGGTCCGAGGCTTGGCCCGGAACCATTAAGTTCCTGAAACAGTTGATTTCCTCTGAGGAGAACGGCGGCGTTGGGCCGTCGGCAACCTCGCGTGAGAGGAAGGATCAGTCGATGGGCGAATTCGACAAGACTCAGGGCCAGGACAAAGCCGGCCAGGGCGAAAAGAATGAGAAATCGGCCTTCGGCCAGCTCGGCGAGAAGGGTCAGCAGGGCCAGCAGGAGTTCGACCGGAAGCAGGATGAGCTGACCGGCGCCGAGGGCAAGACTGGGCAGCAGTTCGGCCAGACCACCGGCCAGGCCGGCGGTCAGCAAGGCCACGACTTCGAAAAGGGTGGCCAGGGCGCGACCGGCGAGACCAGCGGCCAGCAACAGCAGGATCAGGGCCAGTCCAAAGGCCAGCAGGGCCAGGGCTGGCAGGACAAGGGCGAGCAGCAGCGCTGACCTGGCCATCGGGCCTATCGGGGTCGCGGGCGCAAGTCCGCGGCCCCTTGCTTTACGGTCGCCGGAACGCCCATCCCGTCGAGGGGTTTAACCGGCATGGCGACACTGGTGGACTTCGCCCGCGAGCGCGAGGACATGGTCCGGCGCCAGGTCGAGGCGCGCGGCATCCGGGGCCCGGCCTTGCTCGGCGCCTTGCGCACCGTGCCGCGCGAGGCCTTTGTGCCCGCGCATCTCGCCGCCATGGCCTATCAGGACTCGCCGCTGCCGATCGAGGCCGACCAGACCATCTCCCAGCCCTATATCGTCGCGCTGATGATCGAGGCGGCCGAGATCGCCGCCGGCGACAAGGTGCTCGAGATCGGCGCCGGCTCCGGCTATGCCGCCGCGGTGATGGGGCGGATCGCCGAGGAGGTGATCGCGATCGAGCGTCATCAGGAGCTCGCCGATCTCGCCGCCGGCCGCATGCGGCGGCTCGGCTACGACAATGTCCGCATCCTCCATGGCGACGGCTCGCGCGGCTGCCCGAAGGAGGCGCCATTCCATGCCATCCTCGCCGCGGCGAGCGGCAGCCACGTTCCGGAGCTGCTCAAGGAGCAGCTCGCCGTCGGCGGCGTCATCGTCATGCCGATCGGCGAGCCGGGCGCGGTCCAGAGCCTGGTCAAGATTAAGCGCACCGGCCCCGAATCCTTCGAGCAGCATGATCTCGGCGCGGTCCGCTTTGTGCCGTTGATCGGCGAGCAGGGCTGGACCGAGACGGGCGGCCCCGCGGTCGCCGCGCCGGTGCTCAAGGGCAGCCTCGCGGACCGGCTGCGCGAGGCGGCCGAGCCGCTGCCCGATCTCGACGATCCTTCATTCGCGGCGCTGTTCGATCGCTTTGCCGGCGCCCGCGTCGTGCTGCTCGGGGAGGCGAGCCACGGCACCGCCGAATTCTACCGCGCCCGCGCCGAGATCACCAAGCGGCTGATCGAGGCGTTCGGCTTCACCATCGTCGCGGTCGAGGCCGACTGGCCGGACGCCGCTTATGTCGACCGCTACGTCCGCCATCGAACCAGGCGCGAGGGCGAGGAGGCGGCCTTCCAGCGCTTCCCGACCTGGATGTGGCGCAACCGCGAGGTCGACGCCTTCATCCGCTGGCTGCACGACCGCAATGACGGCCGTCCGGCGGACGAGATGGCCGGCTTCTACGGCCTCGATCTCTACAATCTGCGCGGCTCGATGCGGGCGGTGATCGATTATCTCGACGATGTCGATCCGGAGGCGGCCGGCCTCGCCCGCGAGCGCTACGGCTGCCTCGAGCCCTGGAGCCGAGATCCGGCCATTTACGGGCGCCTCGCCATCACCGCCGGTTATGCGCGCTGCGAGCAGCCGGTGGTCGCGATGCTCCAGGATCTGCACGCCCGGCGGCTCGATTATATCGCCCGCGACGGCGAGGAATGGCTCGATGCCGCCGCCAATGCGCGCCTCGTCGCCAATGCCGAGGCCTACTACCGCGCCATGTATCACGGCGCCGCGGAGAGCTGGAACCTGCGCGACACCCATATGTTCGAGACGCTCTGCCAGCTGCTCGACGCCAAGGGGCCGCAGTCGAAGGCGGTCGTCTGGGCGCATAACAGCCATATCGGCAATGCCGCCTTCACCGAGATGGGCCGCGAGCGGGACGAGCTCAATATCGGCCAATTGGTCAAGGATCGGTTCGGCGATCTGGCGCGGCTGATCGGCTTCGGCACCCACAGAGGCAGGGTCGCCGCCGCGACCGACTGGGACGGGCCGATGGAGATCAAGCAGGTTCGTCCGTCGCTGCCCGACAGCTACGAGCGGCTGAGCCATGATTGCGGCGTGCCGCGCTTCCTGCTCGACCTGCGCGAAGGCCAGCATCCGCCGCTGCGCGCCGAGCTGGCCGAGCCGCGGCTCGAGCGCTTCATCGGCGTCATCTACCGGCCCGAGACCGAGCTCTGGAGCCATTATGCCGAGGCGATCCTGCCGAAGCAATTCGATGGCTGGGTCTGGTTCGACGAGACCGAGGCGGTGACTCCGCTGCCGGGCGCCGAGCGGCCGGGCGAGGACGATCTCTGGCCGTTCGGGCTATGACGCCTTCTTCCGCGCCGCCTCGTCGGCCCGGAAGCGTGCAATGTCGGCGATCAGCCTGGCCGGAACCTCCGCGTCATAGGGAAAGCGGATCGTCCCCTTGCTGACGACATAGGGGCGAAGCGTCTCCTCGAACGCCGCCACCAGCGCGCTGCTCGCCGGATAGAGTGAATAATGCGCCTTCCAGCCGGCGAAATAGAGGAAGGTGCCGCTGGCGCCGCGATAGGCCGGGATCTGGTAGGAGATCCGCTCTTCGGCATCGGGAATCGCGGCCCGGATCGCGGCGCGAACCTGGCCGAGGACGCGCCGCGCCGCGTCCGGCTGCGCGGCAAGGTAATCGTCGACGGACTGGAAGTCGGTCTTGGCCACGCGCCCTCCCGCTATCGGCCTAATCGCTCCGCTCTTCGCTGGGAAGCGGCCGCTACTGACATCAGTGTGACTTGACTTGGATGAAGCGTCACGTAGGCACGAAAGGACGTCCAGCCAGGGAGAGAGACATGACCAAGAGCGAAATGGCCGCGCGGCTCAAGGAAGCGGGCGCCTATCTGCCGGGCAAGAAGGTCAAGCTCGACTTCGGCGACGAAGGCGTGGTGATGCTCGACGGCGCCGCCCAGGACGTCAACGAGGATGACGGCGCCGCCGACACGACGATCAAGGTCAATTGGGCCGACTGGCAGGATATGGCCGACGGCAAGCTCGACGGCATGACCGCCTTCATGCAGGGCAAGCTCAAGGTCGAGGGCGACATGTCCAACGCCATGCAGCTCCAGGGCGTCCTCGCCAAGCTGAAGGGCTAAGGCCCTCCCTGCCTGCAAGGGAGGGGCGGGGGCTGCGACTGAGGGGCTCGATGCCCCCGACCGCGCTTTCGCCGTCGCCGAAAGAACCTTTGTCGAAGCCGGATTGCCGATCACCTTCGGCCCCATCCAGCCTGCGCGCCTCCCATCAGCCAGGAGGCGAACATGCACCCTCGCGCTTCACTCATGATCCTCCCGCTCGCCGTTGCCGCGAGCCCCGCGCCCGCCGCCCCCCTCGACGCGCGCCAGGCCCAGGCGATCATCGCGGGCTGCGTCGCCCATTCGACCGGGCGCCACCAGAGTCACGCCATCGCCGTGGTCGATGCCGGCGGGCGGCTGGTCGCGGCGCTGCGCATGGACGGCAATGGCTGGGGAATCATGGATTTCGCGATCGCCAAGGCGCAGGCCTCCGCGGCCTGGGGCGGCGGCACGGCGCAATTGGCCGAGGGCGCGCGGCAGACGCCGGGCTTCGCCGATGCGCCGCATGTCGTGACGGTCGGCGGCGGCGTTCCGATCTGGTCGGCCGACGGCCGCGAGCGGATCGGCGCGGTCGGCGCTTCGGGCGAGGCGCCGGCGGACGACATCGCCTGCGCCGAGGTGGGAATCAGCGCTGCCGGGCTGCGCAGCCAGCGGGCACGCTGACCCTCAGCCGCCGGTCGCGTTCCGCAGCGCCTCCATCCGGTCGAGCCAGATCCCCCACGCCTTGCGACCGTCCGCGGTCAGCGACAGCCGGGTCTGCGGCTTGCGGTTGACGAAGCTCTTGTCGACTCGGACATAGCCGGCATCCTCGAGCTTTCTGAGATGCGCCGAAAGATTGCCGTCGGTCGCGCCGACCTTGTCGCGCAGCTCCGAGAAGAGCGCGCTGTCGACCGCCGACAGATAGGCGACGACGCCGAGCCTGAGCCGGCCATGGATGATATCGTCGATCGCATTGTGATCGAACGGATTGGCATCGGCCACAAATTCAATCCTCGGACGTCGGCTCGGCGCGCAGCAATAGCAATCCCGGCAGCAGAATCGAGAGCGCGGCGCCGGCCGCGGCGACCAGATAGCGGTCCGGCTGCTCGATGATCGCGGTGAACAGGCCGACCATCGCCACCGCCACCAGGCCGGAGCCGGTCACGATCCGGTTGCCGGCGAGTGCGCCGCTGACGATCTGGGCGCAGGCATAGACGGCGAAGGCGACCGGCACGATCCAGTCGAACGTCGCATAGCCTCGGCCCGTATAAGCGGCGGCGACGCAGCCGATCACCATCGAAAGGATCGTCCCGGCCGCCGCCGCCCACGCGGCGCGCGCGGCACGATTTCCGGCCGATCCCGCCCCTGCGAGCGCCGGCATGCTGCGGCCGAGCACCATCTGGCCGAGGCCGCCGGCCAGCCCGAACAGCATCCAGATGACGCCGAATATGGCGCCGCCGTCGCCGAACGCGCCGTTCAGCGCGAAATGGTGCGCCGTCCACGCGGCCGTGACCAGCAGGCCCCACCAGGCCATGAAGCGCCCGCCGATCAGCGGTGCGCGCGCGCCGCTCTCGGCGAGCTGGCGGACATAGGCGATGTCGTCCGAAGGCAGGTCGGTCATGGGGCATCTCCAAATGACTTTGCAATGCAAAGTATCAGGCCTGGGCGGGGGGTCAAGAAGCGATCGCGGACAACAAAGTTGAATCGCCATTCAGGTTCGCTTGACCCTGGCTGGAAGAGGTGCTTATCGGCGAGGGCAGGGCCCCGCCGGCCCACCGCCCGAGGGAGCTTGGCTGACATGAAGAAAATCTACCCGGACGCCGCCGCCGCCTTGGAGGGGCTGCTGTTCGACGGCATGACGATCTGCGCCGGCGGCTTCGGCCTGTGCGGCATTCCGGAGCGGATCATCGATGCGATCCAGGCGTCCGGCGTCAAGGATCTCACCATCGCGTCGAACAATGCCGGCATCGACAATGAGGGCCTCGGCAAGCTGCTCCGCTCGCGCCAGGTGAAGAAGATGATCTCTTCCTATGTCGGCGAGAATAAGGAGTTCGAGCGGCAATATCTGTCCGGCGAGCTCGAGGTCGAATTCTGCCCGCAGGGCACGCTCGCCGAACGCTGCCGCGCCGGCGGCGCCGGCATTCCCGGCTTCTACACCAGGACCGGCGTCGGCACCGTCGTCGCCGAGGGCAAAGAGCATAAGGAGTTCGACGGCGAGACCTACATCCTCGAGCGCGGCATCCGCGCCGATTTGTCGATCATCAAGGGCTGGAAGGCGGACGAAAGCGGCAATCTCGTCTTCCGCAAGACCGCGCGCAACTTCAACCAGCCGATGGCGACCGCGGGCCGGATCTGCGTCGCCGAGGTCGAGGAGATCGTGCCGGTCGGCAGCCTCGATCCCGACTGCATCCATCTGCCGTCGATCTACGTGAAGCGGATGATCCTCGGCGCCCCCTACGACAAGAAGATCGAGTTCCGCACCACCCGCACGCGGGAAGCCGCGTGACGTTCGCGCCGAAATCCCCCCTCGCTGCAAGGGAGGTTCAGCCCGGCGGACCATGCCCCGCATGGTCCTTTGGATCCGGGCTGAAGGGGGTGGGTGCGAGCCGAAGGCGAGCCTTGCTGCCTACGAAAGGCGCCAGCCGGGGCATCGAGCCCCGTCTGCCGCCACCCACCCCTAACCCCTCCCTTGCAGGGAGGGGGATAGCCATGCTCGCCGGGGCACTGATCATGGCTGGCTGCACCACTTCGCAATCGCAGACGATCGCCATCACCCCGCCGCCTGCCGAACCCGCCACCACCGCCACACCTCGCGTCCCCGCCGGCATGCAATGGCTCTACGGCTCGGGCGAATCCGCCGCGACCAGCATCCAGGCCTATCATGCCTTCCGCGACCACGTCCTTGCCGCGGTCCGCGCGCGTCCGGCCGAAAGCGTCGTCCTCGCCACCGGCGCGACCCTCGACGCGCCGAGCTTCCAGCCCTGCGGCGACAAGCCGCTGGCGGTTGTCCTCGACGTCGACGAGACCGCGATCCAGAATCTCGGCTACGAATATGACGAGGCTCTGCACGGCCGCTCCTACGATCAGGCGCGCTGGAACCGCTGGGAGCTGACCGGCGCCGATGCGGTGGCGCCGATCCC
The DNA here is from genome assembly GCA_041905385.1 of Allosphingosinicella sp. Taxonomy (GTDB): domain Bacteria; phylum Pseudomonadota; class Alphaproteobacteria; order Sphingomonadales; family Sphingomonadaceae; genus Allosphingosinicella. The sequence continues at coordinate 1,548 of JAYRLF010000062.1, read as the reverse complement.
CGGCGCGGTGACCGCGCTGCGCGCGATCCGCGAGGCAGGCGTCACCGTGATCTTCAATTCGAACCGCCAGGCGGCCAATGCCGCGCAGAGCGCCGCCGCGATCGAAGGCGCCGGCCTGGGACCGGCCCGCCACGGCGAGACCATGTTCCTGCAGGGCGACGTCGCCCCCGGCTCGGCCAAGGACCCGCGCCGCGCCGCGATCGCCGGGCGCTATTGCGTGGTCGCCATGGCCGGCGATCAGCTCGGCGATTTCTCCGACCTGTTCAACGCCCGCTCGTTGAGCGTCCCCGACCGCTGCCGCGCCGCCTCGAGCGGCCGCTTCGCGACGCTCTGGGGCAATGGCTGGTTCATGCTCGCCAACCCGGTCTACGGACCGAGCCTGCGCGGCGATTTCGACGAGGTTTTTCCGGCGGACAAGAGATGGTCCGACCCGCAAGGAGGAAATCAATAATGCCCTGGGACCGCAATCAGATGGCCGCCCGCGCCGCCAAGGAGCTGCGCGACGGCTATTACGTCAATCTCGGCATCGGCATTCCGACGCTGGTCGCGAACAACATTCCGGCCGGCATGGAGGTCACTCTCCAGTCCGAGAACGGCATGCTCGGCATCGGCCCCTTTCCCTATGAGGACGAGGTCGATCCCGACCTGATCAACGCCGGCAAGCAGACGATCAGCGAGCTGAAGAGCTCGAGCTATTTCAGCTCGTCCGACAGCTTCGCGATGATCCGCGGCGGCCATATCGACCTCACCGTGCTCGGCGCGATGGAGGTCAGCGAGACCGGCGACATCGCCAACTGGATGATCCCCGGCAAGATGATCAAGGGCATGGGCGGCGCGATGGACCTGGTCGCCGGCGTCAAGAAGATCATCGTCGTGATGGAGCATGTCTCGAAGAACGGCGACCCCAAGTTCATCCCGCAATGCACCTTGCCGCTCACCGGCAAGAATGTGGTCGACATGATCGTCACCGATCTGTGCGTCTTCCACCGGCCCGATCATGACAGCCCGTTCCGGCTGATCGAGCTGGCGCCCGGCGTGACCGAGGAGGAAGTCGCGGCCAAGACGACCGCCCGCTACGAAGGGCTCGGCGCCGCCGTCGAGGCCTGATTTGACGGCGGGGGCGTTCACCCCGAAGCTGATCACCGTCCTTCGGGAGGGCTACGGCCCGGCGCGCCTGCGCGCCGATGCCGTCGCCGGCCTCACCGTCGCGATCGTCGCCTTGCCGCTGGCGATGGCGCTGGGCATCGCCAGCGGCGCGTCGCCGCGCGAAGGGCTGGTCACCGCGGTGGTCGCCGGATTCCTGATTTCCGCGCTCGGCGGCTCGCGGGTGCAGATCGGCGGCCCGACCGGCGCCTTCGTCGTGATCGTCGCCGGCGTGATCGCCGCCCATGGCTATTCCGGCCTGATCCTCGCCACCTTCTTCGCCGGCCTGATCCTGATCGCCGCGGGCTATGCCGGAGTCGGGCGGCTGATGCGGTTCGTGCCGATGCCGGTCGTGACCGGCTTCACCGCCGGCATCGCCGTGATCATCGCCTCGTCCCAGGTCGG
>JAYRLF010000502.1:0-2578 GCA_041905385.1 Allosphingosinicella sp. | reverse complement strand
GGCGACCTGACAATCCCTCCCCGAGCGAGCTCGGGGAGGAACTGGGGCGTCCATACCCCCCTCCCCCTGGCGTCTCGATCTCGAAAGCGTCGCCCGGGCTCATCTCGGTCGAGGCGGTGGCCGACAGGATTTCCTCGTCGCCATCGGCGCGGATCACCCGGTTCACGCCCGGCATCGCATCCCCGCCCCCTTCGATCCCCCGCGGCGCGACCTTGCGACGGTTCGACAAGATCGCCGCGTGCATCGGCTCGAGGAAGCGGATGCGGCGGATGACGCCGTCGCCGCCATGATGGGCGCCGTCGCCGCCCGAGCCGCGGCGGATCGCGAAGCGTTCGAGCAGGACCGGGTGACGGCTCTCGAGGATCTCGGGATCGGTGAGGCGGCTGTTGGTCATGTGGGTCTGGACCGCGCTGGCGCCGTCGAAATCGGGGCCGGCGCCGGCGCCGCCGGCGATCGTCTCATAATATTGGCGGGTCGCGTCGCCGAAAGTGAAATTGTTCATCGTGCCCTGGCTCGGCGCGATCGCCCGCATCGCCGCGAACAGGCAATCGGTGACGACCTGGCTGGTCTCGACATTGCCGGCGACGACCGCGGCCGGATAGAGCGGATTGAGCATCGAACCCTCGGGCACGACCAGCGCGAGCGGGCGCATGCAGCCGTCGTTCAAGGGGATCGCGTCGGCGACGAGGGTGCGGAAGGCGTAGAGCGTCGCCGCCCGGCAGATCGAGTAAGGCGCGTTGAAATTGCCGTCCTGCTGCTTGCTGGTGCCGGTGAAGTCGACCATTGCCGAACGGCTGGCGCGGTCGACCCGGATTGCGACGCAGATCGTGCCGCCATTGTCGAGCTCGTAGCGGAAATCGCCGTCCGACAGGCGGTCGATCAGGCGACGGACCGCCTCCTCGGCATAGGCCATGACATGGGCCATGTATGCGTCGATCACGTCGCGGCCCTGCTCGGCGGCGATCCGCTTCAGCTCGCTCACCCCGCGGGCGCAGGCGGCGATCTGGGCCTTCAGATCGGCGATGTTGCGGTCGGGATTGCGCGCCGGCCAGCGGCCCGAGCCGAGCAGGGCGCGGATCTCGGCCTCGCGGAAGCGGCCGGCATCGACCAGCAGGACATTGTCGATGAGGACGCCCTCCTCGTCGACGGTGCGGCTGTCGGGCGGCATCGAGCCCGGGGCGATGCCGCCGATATCGGCATGATGGCCGCGGGCGGCGACGAACCAGGCCGGATCGGGATCGCCGTCGACGAAGGCGGGCATGATCACGGTGATGTCGGGCAGATGGGTGCCGCCGCGATAGGGCGCGTTGAGGACGTAGACGTCGCCGGGCAGCATGCCGCGGCCGTCGCGGGCACCACCCCGCGCCTCGATCACGGTGCGGATCGAATCGCCCATAGAGCCGAGATGGACCGGGATGTGCGGGGCGTTGGCGATCAATTGGCCGTCGCGGTCGAACAGGGCGCAGGAGAAATCGAGCCGCTCCTTGATGTTGACCGAGCTGGCGGTGTTCTGGAGCGCGACCCCCATCTCCTCGGCGATCGCCATGAAGAGATTGCCCATCACCTCGAGCATGACCGGGTCGACGTCGGTGCCCATGGCGGGGGCGGCGTCGCGCGGACGGGTGCGGGTGAGGATGAGGTTTTCGTGCGGGTCGACCTCGGCCTGCCAGCCGGGTTCGACGACGGTGGTGGCGGAGGGGTCGATGATGAGGGTCGGGCCTTCGACCCGATCACCGGGTCTGAGAGTGGCACGGTCGTATAGATCCTCCCCGGTACGGGGAGGGGGACGGCCCGAAGGGCGGTGGAGGGGTTGTGCCGGACTAAGTGCCAGCCCCTCCACCACCGGCTTCGCCGGCGGTCCCCCTCCCCGTACCGGGGAGGATCCATTAACCGTCTCGCCTTTCCCGACCGCTTCGACGACCGCCGTCTCCACCACGATCGGGGCGTCGGCGACGAATCCGAACCTTGCGCGGTGGGCTTCGGTGAAGGCGGCGTGCATCCCCTCGCCGACCTCGACCTCGAGCGCGGTGTCGCTGCCTTCGTAGCGCAGGGCGGCGCGTCTGCGGATTTCGGGGTTGGGGACGCCCTGGGCCGCCAGCGCGGCGGCAGCCTCCGCGGCGAGCTCGGCGAGGACCGGCTCGAGCGCTTCCCCGCCGAGGCTGCGCTGGCGCAGCTCGACCATGTCGGCGAGGCCCATGCCGTAGGCGCTGAGCACGCCGGCGAGCGGGTGGATCATGACCCGTTCGATGCCGAGCGCGTCGGCGACGAGGCAGGCATGCTGGCCGCCGGCGCCGCCGAAACATTGCAAGGTGTAGCGGGTGACGTCGTGGCCCCGGGCGATCGAGATCTGCTTGATCGCATTGGCCATATTGTCGACCGCGATCCGGATGAAGCCTTCGGCGACGTCGTGGGCGGACATGCAAGCCGCCGCTGCAATCTCCTCGCAGCGCGCGCGCGACGCGGCGGCGTCGATCGGCAGGTCGCCGCCGGGGCCGAAGACATGCGGGAAATGGTCGGGCCGGATCTTGCCGAGCACGACATTGCAGTCGGTGACGGTGAGCGGACCGCCGCGGCGGTA
>JAYRLF010000501.1:0-2582 GCA_041905385.1 Allosphingosinicella sp. | reverse complement strand
GCGGGCGCGGCGCGGCGCGCCGGGGGGGGTCCCGGCGGTGACCGGCCCGCCCCCCCGCCCCGGCCAAACCCGCCGCGAGCGGCCGGCGAGGTAGGTCGGGTTCATCAGCCCGGCGACCGGCACCGGGGTGAAGTCGGCGTCGCCGAGATAGGCGGCGCGGTCGGCATAAGCGAGCCGCATCGATTCGCCGATCAGATGCCAGGCGCGCGGATCCTGCGGCCCCATCGACGCCAGGTCGAACCGCTCGAGCTGCTTCAGGATCGCGAACACGGTGGTGCCGCCCGACGAGGGCGGGCCCATGCCGCAGATCCGATATTGCCGGTAGCGTCCGCAGAGCGGCTCGCGTGTCCGCGCCTGATAGGTGGCGATATCGTCGCGGGTCATCGGCGCCGGATTGCGCGGCGCGTTGCGCACCGTATCGGCCAGCGCCTGCGCCGCAGGGCCGGTATAGAAGGCTTCGGGGCCGCGCGCCGCGATCTGCTCGAGGAAGGCGGCGAGCTCGGGATTCTGGACGATGGTTCCGACCGGCTTCGGCGTGCCGTCCGCTTGATAGAATGTCCGTTGGCCCCATGACGTCATCCCCGCCCGCGAGCCCGGCGAGGCGAGCGCGCGGTGGAAGCGCGGCGTGATCGCGAACCCCTCTCGGGCGAGCCGGATCGCCGGCGCGAACAGCCGTGCCCAGGGCAGCCGGCCGTGGCGCTCGTGCGCCTCCTCCATCAGCCGGATATTGCCGGGCACGCCGACGCTCATCCCGCCGGGAACGATGTCGCGATGCGGCCGCGGCTGGCCGTCCGGGCCGAGGAACCAGGCCGGCGTCGCCGCATGCGGCGCGGTCTCGCGTCCGTCGAACGAGCTCAGCCGGTTGCGGCGCTCGTCATGGTAGACGAGGAAGCCGCCGCCGCCGATGCCCGAGCTTTGCGGCTCGACCACGGTCAGCGCCAGCATCGTCGCGAAGGCCGCATCGGCGGCGCTGCCGCCGGCGCGGAGGATGTCCATCCCGGCCTCGGCCGCGCGCGGATCGGCCGCGGAGACGGCGCCGATCTGGGCCGGATTGGAGGAAGCGGGCGCCTGTTGCTGCGCCGGCGCGGCGCAGGCGGAAAGGGCGAAGGCGAATGCGAGGAGGAGGCGGTTCAGCATCAGGCCGGCCTTTCAGTCCCGATCGCGTCCGTCAAGCGTTCGAAGCCGTTCAGCGCGCACAGCCGCCGCATTTCGCCGAGCATCTCCTCGACCATGCCCGGCCCCTGATAGACCAAAGCCGAGTAGAGCTGGACCAGGCTCGCCCCGGCCCGGATCCGCGCAAAGGCATCGACGCCATTCTCGATCCCGCCGGCGGCGATCAGCGCAATCTCGCCGCCGCTCGCCCGCCGGAAGTCGCGCAGACGTTCGAGGGCGAGCGCCTTGAGCGGGGCGCCGGAGAGGCCACCGACCTCGCCGCCATGCCGGGAAACCAAAGGCGGCCGGCTGATCGTCGTATTGCCGATGATGATCGCATCGACGCCGCGGTCGATGGCGATCCGGCTGATGTCGTCAATGTCCTGCCGCTCCAGGTCGGGCGCCACCTTGAGGAAGATCGGCGGTCCGACCCCGCGCGCCTCGATCACCGCGCGCAGCAAATCGTCCAGCGCGCCCTTGTCCTGCAGCGCCCTCAGGCCGGGCGTGTTCGGCGATGAGATGTTGACCGTCATGTAATCGGCGACGCCGAGCATCGCCGAGACCCCGATCACATAGTCTCTGACCTTGTCCTCGCTGTCCTTGTTGGCGCCGACATTGACGCCGACGATGCCGCGCCGCCGGCTGCGGTCGAGCCGCGGCATCGCCGCCACCTGGCCGCGATTGTTGAAGCCCATCCGGTTGATCACGGCCCGATCCTCGGCCAGCCGGAACAGCCGTGGCTTCGGATTCCCCTCCTGCGGCCGCGGCGTCAGCGTGCCGATCTCGACGAAGCCGAAGCCGAAGCCGAGCATCTGGTCGTGGACCTCGGCATCCTTGTCGAAGCCGGCCGCCAGCCCGGCCGGATTGGGGAATTCGAGCCCGGCCACCGACATGGACAGGACCGGGTCCGGAACGGCCGGCCGCCCCGGCGGCAGCAGCTTCAGCGCCCGGATCGTCAGCCGATGCGCCCGCTCCGCATCGAGCGCGAAGGCGAGCGGGCGGAAGAGGGGATAGAGCGCCATCGTTGGCGCCTATGGCATTTCCTCCCCTCGATTTCGAGGGGAGGGGGACCATTCAGCGCCATGGGCGCTGAATGGTGGAGGGGCGGCGCCAGCACTCCTTCCTCCAGGAGAAGTACGCTTCGCGAACGCCCCTCCACCACGCGCGTCGCGCGCGGTCCCCTCCCCTGCAAATGCAGGGGAGGAAGCGCTTGATTTCCCCTTCGCGGAAGACCACATGCCCAATCGGAACGAATCACTCCGATTATGCGCCTGACCAGCCTCGCCGATTATGCCGTCGTCATGATGGCCGCCGCCGCCCGCCACCCGGCCGGGACGCGCCTGTCCGCGACCCTGCTCGCCGAGGAGACCGGCCTGCCGCTGCCGACGGCGCAGAAGCTGACCGGGCGGCTCGCCGCGGCCGGCCTGCTC
>JAYRLF010000500.1:0-2583 GCA_041905385.1 Allosphingosinicella sp. | reverse complement strand
ACGCTGATGACGACGACGATGGGCAATGTCAGCCTCGCCGCCCGCACCTCGGCCAATGTCACCGCCAACGGCCTCGGCGAGATCGTGATCGGCGGCCGGCCGGCCTGCACGGTCCGCGGCCAGGGCGCCGGCCAGGTCCGATGCGGCGCCGGGACCGGCGCCACCTCCAACTAGATCAGGGCCAGGCCAGCAAGGCGGGACGCCAATTGCGGCGGCAGCGCCGCAAGGCCGTCGTCGTCGCCGTCGAGATCGGCCGGCGCGTCGGCGGCGGCGAGATAGCGCCAGCCCTGATGCGCGCGTTTCGGCATGGCGCGCACCATGACCAGCGCGGGATCGAGCCGGATGATCGTGCGCCGCTCGGTCTCGTGATCGGCGAAACCGAGGATCGCCTGCCGGGCGACGATCCGATGCTTGATGATCCAGTAGAGCGAGCCGCCGACCAGTTCCTCGGCCCGGGTCGGCCGGAACCGGGTCAGCAGCGGCACGACATCGTCCTGGCGCCGCGCATCCTGCCGCGCCTGCAGTGCCTCCAGGCTGGCGCAGCCGACGGCGACCTTGCTGATATGAAGCCCGGGCATCGCCCGCCAATGCCGGATTATATCTGTCGCTTCAAGCGTTTAGCCGACGAGACCGGAGGCGACGGCGAGGCCGAGGAAGACCAGGAATCCCATCGAATCGGTCGTCATCGTCACGAACACCGAGGAGGCGACGGCCGGGTCGGCGCCGGCCCGCTCCAGGGTCAGCGGCACCAGCACGCCGGCGAGGCCCGCGATTACGATATTGGCGAGCATCGCAGAGGCGATCACGCCCCCGAGCAACGGATTGCCGAAAGCGAGGGCGACGCCGACGCCGATCACGACGGCAACGCTGGCGCCGTTGAGGATCGCGACCCGGACCTCGCGCCAGACCGCGCGCCAGCGGTTCGAATCGGTCAGCTGGTTGGTGGCGAGCGCCCGCACGGTCACCGCCAGCGTCTGCGTGCCGGCATTGCCGCCGACGCCGGCGACGATCGGCATCAACACGGCCAGCGCGACCATCTGCGCGATCGCACCCTCGAAGAAGCTGATGATGGTCGAGGCGATCAAGGCGGTGCCGAGATTGGCGATCAGCCAGCGCACCCGCGCCTTGTAGCTGTCGACGACCGGCTCGTTGATGTCGCCCTCGACGCCGGCGCCGGACAGCAGCAAGGCGTCCTCGCTCGCTTCCTCCTGGATGATGTGGACGACGTCGTCGGCGGTGATCATGCCGACCAGCCGGCCGCCCTGGTCGACCACGGCAGCCGAGACGAGCGCATATTTCTGGAAGCGCAGCGCCACTTCCTCCTGGTCCATGTCGACCGGGATCAGGGTCTGCTCGCGCTGCATGACGTCGGCCATCGCGATTCGCCGCGGCGCCCGCAGGATCCAGGACAGCAGGCAGGTGCCGACCGGCCGGTGCGCCGGATCGACGACGAAAATCTCGAAGAAGTCGGTGGCGAGATCCTCGCCGGCGCGCAGATAGTCGATCACATGGCCGACCGTCCAATGTTCAGGGACGGCAACGGCGTCGCGCCGCATCAGGCGGCCGGCCGATTCCTCGGGATAGGACAGCGCTTCCTCGATCGCGGCGCGATCGTCGGGATCGAGCGCGCGCAGCACCGCGCGCTGCTCCTCCTCCTCCATGTCCTCGATGATCGCGACCGCATCGTCGGTCTCGAGCTCGCCGGCGATCTCGGCCACCTGGTGCGGCTCGAGCGCGTCGAGCAGCTCGTCGCGCACCCAGTCATTCATCTCGGCGAGGACGTCGCCATCGAGAACGCCGGCGAGAGCCGCGGCGAGCGATCGGCGATGCTCGCTGCCGACCAGCTCGATCAGGTCGGCGATGTCGGCCGGATGGAGCGGCTCGACCAGCGCGCGCGCGCCTTCGTCGTCGCCGGCCTCGAGCCGCTCGACCACCTCGCTGACATATTCGGGCCGCAACCGGTCGTCCTCGTCGAGACGGGTCTCGACCGCGGGCGCGGCCTCTTCGGGCATGGGCGTGTCGAGTTCGCCGTCGCTCATCCCGCCCTCCCTGGTTGCCGACGCTGCCTGACTGCGCGTTACCTAGGCCGGTCGGTCGGGCCTGTCGATACGGCTGGCGCACCGGCGGAACCGCGCCTAAGCCCCGAGCGATTCCTGCTTTTCCGGAGATTGCCATGAGCGACGAACTGAACACCCTGGTCCTCAACCTCGACAGCGGCGGCGACGTCGTGATCAAGCTGCGGCCGGACCTGGCGCCGGGCCATGTCGCCCGGATCAAGGAGCTGGCCGAGGAGGGCTTTTACGACGGCGTCGTCTTCCACCGCGTGATCGACGGCTTCATGGCGCAGGGCGGCGATCCGACCGGCACCGGCATGGGCGGATCGGACCGGCCCGACCTCAAGGCCGAGTTCAGCGAGGAGCCGCACGTGCGCGGAATCGCCTCGATGGCGCGCTCCTCCAATCCGAACAGCGCCAACAGCCAATTCTTCATCTGCACCGACGATTGCACCTTCCTCGACGGCCAATATACGGTGTGGGGCGAGGTGGTCGAAGGGATGGAGCATGTCGACGCGCTCCCGCAGGG
>JAYRLF010000061.1:0-14588 GCA_041905385.1 Allosphingosinicella sp. | reverse complement strand
AGCGCATAGGCCTGGTGGGGGTCGCCCTGAGGGGTGAAGCGGCGCGGTTCGGGATTGGGCGCTGGCGGCTGGAGCCGCTCCGAACCGGGCGCCGGCCGGGCTTCGGCCCGGCGCGGCAGCGCGGCCACGGTGCGCCGCATCGCCTCGACCGCCGCATCGAGGCTGACGTCGCCGACGATGATCGCGTGAACCGGCCCGTGCGCCAGCAACGGCGCGTAAAAGTCGCGGAACTGATCGACCGTCACCGCCGCGATCTCCGGCCGCTCGACCGGGCGCCAGCGGCGGTCGTCGGGCCGGATCACGCCGCCCAGCTCGCGCGAGGCGCGGGCCGAGGCGGAGGCGAATTGCAGCTCATAACCCTCGATCGCGCCGGTCTTGAAGCGGGCGAACAAGGCCGGGTCCCAGCGCGGATGGGTCAGCTTGACGGTGAGCAGCCGCAGCTGGTCGGTCAGGTCGGCGGCGTTGGTCTGGCCGCCGAGCACGAAGGCATCCTCCTCGACCCCGAAGGAGAGGTTCATCCGGCGCCCTGTGAGAAGGCGCTCCATGCCGTCGAGGTCGAGCCCGGCGAGGCCGGACGGCGCGACCAGTGAGCCGAGCCAGCCGAGCGACGGCCGGTCGGCCGGCAGCCCGGCCAGACCATGGCCGAAGCGCAGCCGGACGTGGATCGTGCCGCGATCATGATCGGTATGCTTGAAGGTCAGGGTCGAGCCGTTGGCGAAGCGGACGATGGTGACGTCCATATCGTCGATCCGCTGGCGCGAGACCTCTCGGCCCGGTCGGCCCGGCAAGGGCAGATCGTCGAAGCTGACGCGGCGCTCGGCCTGGCGGACCGCGGGCGCGGCGGCACGGGCGGCGGCCAGGCCTTCGGCGAGCGCGGCCGCGCCGCCGGCGACCGGCTCGGGCGAGACCAGCATCATGCGCGGGCCGAGGCCGGTGAACATGCGCTGCATCGCCGCGCCGATCCGGTCGGGCGTCATCTGCGCGGCGTTGCGCTCGAAATTGTCGAGCACGGTCTGGGCGGTGGCGACGACCGAGCCGTTGTCGACCGCATTGACCAATTGGCCGGCGCGGATCTGCGACCGCACCGAGGATTCGCCGGTCACCGCGGCGGTGGCGGCGGTGCGGATATTCTGCAGCTCGCGGTCGATCTCGCCGGCGCTCGGCGGCGCCCGCAAGGCATCGCTGACGATCGCGAAGCTCTCGCGAAGCGCGTCGCGCCAGCGGCCGTCGCGGGCGCTGAGCTGGAGCGAGGTCGTGTCGGCGACGGCGCGGCGGCGCGAGACGCCGATGCCGGCGCTGATGAAGGCGGATTCGCCGCGGGCATGGGCCTCGAGCCGGCGGTTGATGATCCGCCCTGCGAGCAGCTCCTCGAGGAACAGGCGCTCGCGGTCCATCGTGTGCGGCAGCGGTTCGTGCGGCCGGATCCAGGCGATGTTGGCGGTGGTCGGCACGCCCGGATAGACAAGGCTGGCGACCGGCGAGGCGGGTTCGGCCGGGACACCGAAATCGGGATCGCGCGGCGCCGGCCCCTGGCCCTGCCAGCCGCCGAAGCGGGCGCGGATCAGCGCTTCCATCATGTCCGGATCGGCGTCGCCGACCAGGACGATCGTCGTCCGCTCCGGCCGGTACCAGCGCCGGTAGAAGGCGCTGAGGCCTTGGGCGGTGGCGCCGTTCAGGGTCGCGTCGGTGCCGATCGTGTCGCGGTTCGCGTAGCGCAGACCGGCATAATAAAGCGGCAGGCTGAGCTCGAGCGCGCGGGCGCTGAGCTCGGGCCGGCGCCCCTTCTCGGCCAGCACGACCGGCCGCTCCGCCTCGACCGCGGCGGCATCGAACCGGGCCCGCGACATCATCTCGGCCATGATGTTGAGGCTGGTGTCGAGGCTGGCCTGGTCGTTGCGCGGCAGGTCGAGCTGGTAGACGGTCTCGGTGGCGTCGGTGGTGGCGTTGCTGTCGCTGCCGAAGCTGGCACCCAATTGCTGCCAGATGTGGCGCGCCTGCCGGTCGGGGAAATTCTCGGTGCCGCGGAACAGCATATGCTCGACGAAATGGGCCCAGCCGCGCTCATTGTCCTCCTCGTGCAGCGCGCCGGCGTCGATCCGGATCCGGATCGAGACCTGGCCGGCGGGAAGCGCGTTGCGGCGCACCGCATAGCGCAGCCCGTTGGGCAGGGTGCCGAAGCGCCAGGCCGGGTCGCGGGCGATGTCGCTGCCGCGATAGAGCCAGTCGGCGTCGCCGCTCTGGGCGAGGGCCGGCGGCGCGATCAGCAGGAACAAGGCGAGGAGGAAGGGACGGAACAGGGTCATGCGGGTCCTGGATGTGGGGCCGCGGGCGGCATTTGTCGACCGGGGCTTCTAGCGGGGCGCAAGGCGGGAGGGGCGGCTTTTTCCGCCCTCCGGCTTGACTCTTGATGAATGGAGTCGGAACATAAAGTGAACACAGGAGTCCGAGTCGCATGCACGCACCTCTTCCAGCGGAGGCGCGCCTCGATGCCTTGCGCGAGCAGGTGCGCCAGATCGAAACTGCCCGCCGCCCCAGCGGCCGGGGCGTGCTGCCGTTCGGCATCGGCGATGTCGACGACCGCCTCGCCGGCGGCGGCCTCGCTCTGGCCGCTCTGCACGAGGCGGCGCCCGAACGGCCTTCGCTCAACGATGATGGCGCCGCTCTGCTGTTCCTCGCCGCCCTGGCCGGGCGGCTGTCGCGCGTCCAGGGCCCGGCGCAGGGAAAGGGCCAGGTGCTGTGGGCGCTCGCCCGCCGCGACCTGTTCGCGCCCGGCCTCGCCGCCGCCGGGCTCGGTCCCGACCGGCTGATCTATGCCGAATGCCGCGAAGATGCCGAGATCATGGCGGTGATGGAGGAGGGGCTGCGCCATGGCGGTCTCGCCGCCGTGGTCGGCGAGGTGTCGCGCGCGGCGATGGCCTCGGCGCGCCGGCTCCAGCTCGCTGCCGAGGAGGGCGGCACCACTGCCTTGCTGCTGCGGCGCTGGCGCAAGAATGGCGAGGATCCGCTCGCCGCGCCGTCGAGCGCGGTCACGCGCTGGCGGATCGGCTGCGCGCCGAGCGCGCCGGCCGCCCATGGCGCCGGGCTCGGCCGCGGCCGCTGGCGGGTCGCGCTCGAGCGTCAGCGCGGCGGCCCCGCTTTCGACTGGATATTGGAGATGCCGGATGCCGAGGCTCGCCTCGCTCTTCCTGCCCGATCTGGCGATCGACCGGATCAGGCGCAGCGCGCCGCCTGAGCGGGCGCCGGCCGGCTCCGCCCGGGGCTTCGGCGCCGGCGCGAGCGACCGCATCCTGGCTTCGCCGGGCGGCGGCTGGCGCCCCGGCGCGCGCTGGGCGCGGGAGGGGCGAGCGGAGGATTTCCGGATCCGCGCCGGCGACGGCGCTTTGGTCACGATGGAAAAGCGCGGCAACCAGAATGTCATCGCCGCCGTCTGTCCGGCCGGCCGCGCGCTCGGCCTTCATCCCGGCATGCCGCTGACCAAGGCGCGCATCCTGGTGCGCGCGCTCGACGTGCGCCCGGCCGATGCAGAGGGCGACGCCGCTTTCCTGGCCCGGCTCGGCCTGTTCGCCGCCCGCCGCTGGACGCCGCGCGCCGCCGTCTCCGGGCCGGACGGGCTCTGGCTCGATCTCAACGGCGTCGCCCATCTGTTCGGCGGCGAGCAGGCGATGTGCGAACGCATCCTTTCCTTCTGCCGCCGGCTTGGCCTCGCCGCCCGGATCGCGGTTGCCGGCACCGTCGGCGCCGCCCACGCGCTCGCCCGCTTCGGCGGCCGGAGCCTGATCCTCTGCCCGACCCATGGCGAAGCCGAGGCGATCGCGGCGATGCCGCTCGCCGCGCTCCGGCTCGATGCGGACGCGCTGAAGATCGCCGACCGGCTCGGCCTCGAATGGATCGGCGAGCTCATCGCCATGCCGCGCGCGCCGCTGCAGCGCCGATTCGGCAGCGTCCTCCTCGACCGGCTCGATCAGGCGCTCGGCCGCGCCGGCGAGCCGTTCGATCCGATCGTTCCGGAGGAGCCGCCCTCGATCACCCTGCGCTTCCTCGAGCCGATCGCCAGCGCCGAGGCGATCGGCGAGGCCTGCGGCGAGGCGGTCCGCCGGCTGGTTCCGCAGCTGGGCGAGGCGGGCCTCGGCCTTCGTCGCCTGGCCCTGATCTGCGAACGGGTCGACCGCGAGGAGCAGAGGGTCGCGGTCAGCCTCGCCCGCGCCACCCGCGACGGCGCCCATCTGCTCCGCCTGCTCACCGCCCGGATCGAGACGATCGAGCCCGGCTTCGGCATCGAACGGCTCCATCTCGTCGCAACCCGGGTCGAGCCGCTCGGCGCCATTCCGATCGAAGGCGAGCTGACCGGCGAACGGCCGGCGCCGGACCTCGCCGTGCTGATCGACCGGCTCGCCGTCCGCCTTGGCACCCGACGCCTCCACCGGCTGAGCGCGCTCGAAAGCGACCTGCCCGAGCGCAGCGTCGGCCGCGCCGCGTTGCTCGGCGGCGGCGCGGGCGGGCCGGCATGGCCGCGGGCGGTGCGCCGGCGGTCCCCGCCCGAGCCGGTCGAGCAGGTGCTGGCGGTCTTGCCCGACGGGGCGCCGATGCGCTTCAAATGGCGCGGCCGCGCCTATCGCGTCGCCGCCGCCGACGGCCCCGAGCGCCTCTATGGCGAATGGTGGCGCCGCGACGACGAGCGCGAGGCGGTGCGCGACTATTTCCAGGTCGAGGACGAGGAGGGCGGCCGCTTCTGGCTGTTCCGCAAAGGCGACGGCGAGCAGCCCGGCACCGGCGACCAGAGCTGGCACGTCCACGGGCTGTTCGCATGACCTATATCGAGCTCCAGGTCGCCAGCCATTTCAGCTTCCTGCGCGGCGTCTCGAGCGCGGAGGAATTGTTCGCCGCGGCCGCCTTGCTCGGCTATCCGGCGCTCGGCCTCACCGACCGCAACACGGTCGGCGGCCTGGTCAAGGGACTGCGCGCCGCCGATGGGACCGGGGTGCGGATGGTCGCCGGCTGCCGGCTCGACCTGATGGACGGCAGCGCGTTGCTGGTCTGGCCCGAGGACCGCGCCGCCTGGTCGCGGCTCACCCGGCTGCTCAGCGTCGGCAAGGGCCGCGCCGACCGCAAGAAGGGCGAGAAGGGCCAATGCTTCCTCCATTGGGAGGATGTCGCAGGCTGGTCCGACGGCCTCGTCGCCGCTTTGGTGCCGGACGAGGCCGACCGCGTCACCGAGACCGCGCTCGCTTTGGCGGCGGACATTTTCGGCGACCGCGCCCATCTCGCGCTCACCCATCGCCGCCGTCCCGGCGAGGCGGCGCGGCTGCACGCGCTCGACGCGCTCGCGCGCCGCCACCGCGTGCGCCCGCTCGCGACCGGCGACGTGCTGTTCGATTCCCCGGACAAGCGCATGCTCCAGGACGTCGTCACCGCGATCCGCAAGCATGTCACGATCGACGAGCTCGGCTTCCGCCGCGAGCGTCATGCCGACCGCCATCTCAAGAGCCCGGAGGAGATGGAGCGCCGCTTCCGCGACTTTCCCGACGCGGTCCAGGCGAGCGCCGACATCGCCGCGCGCTGCACCTTCGGCTTGCGGGAGCTGAGCTACCAATATCCGGACGAGGTGGTGATGACCGGCCGGACGCCGCAGCAGGCGCTCGAGATCATGACCCGCGATGCGCTCGCCGCGCTCGACCTCCCCGATCCGCCGGCCTATCGCAAACTGCTCGAACATGAGCTCGGCTTGGTCGGCAAGCTCGGCTACGCGCCCTATTTCCTGACCGTCAATTCGATCGTCCGCTATGCGCGCAGCCAGGGCATCCTCTGCCAGGGCCGGGGCTCGGCCGCCAATTCGATGATCTGCTTCGTGCTCGGCGTCACCTCGATCGACCCGATCAAGCACACCTTGCTGTTCGAGCGGTTCATCTCGGAAAATCGCAACGAGCCGCCCGATATCGACGTCGATTTCGAGCATGAGCGGCGCGAGGAGGTGATCCAGTGGATCTACGACAGCTACGGCCATGATCATGCCGCCTTGACCGCGGTCGTCACCCGCTATCGCACCCGCGGCGCGGTGCGCGAGGTCGGCAAGGCGCTCGGCTTGCCCGAGGATCTCACCGCGACCCTGTCGGGCCAGGTCTGGGGTTGGTCGAACGAAGGCGTCGCCGAGCGCCACGTCGCCGAGCTCGGCCTCGACCGCGACGATCCGCGGCTGGCGCTGACGATCGAATTGAGCCGCCAGCTGATCGGCACGCCCCGCCATCTGAGCCAACATCCGGGCGGCTTCGTCCTCACCCACGACCGGCTCGACGATCTCGTCCCGATCGAGCCGGCGACGATGGTCGATCGCCGGGTGATCGAATGGGAGAAGGACGATCTCGAAGAACTCAGGATCATGAAGGTCGACGTGCTCGGCCTCGGCATGCTCGGCTGTATGCGCCGCGCCTTCGATCTGCTCGCGGCGCACAAGAACGTGTCGATCAACCTCGCCTCGCCGGAAATGCAGGAGGACGATCCGGCCGTCTACGAGATGATCTGCAAGGCCGACACGCTCGGCGTCTTCCAGATCGAGAGCCGGGCGCAGATGTCGATGCTGCCGCGGCTGCGGCCGAAGAAATTCTACGACATCGTCATCCAGGTCGCGATCGTCCGGCCCGGCCCGATCCAGGGCGACATGGTCCATCCCTATCTCCGCCGGCGCGAGGGCAAGGAGAAGGCCGAATATCCCCGGCCCGAGCTCCAGGCGGTGCTCGAGAAGACGCTCGGCGTGCCGCTTTTCCAGGAGCAGGCGATGAACGTGGCGATCGTCGGCGCCGGCTTCTCGCCGGCCGAGGCCGACCAGCTGCGCCGGGCGATGGCGACGTTCAAGCATACCGGCGGGGTCGACAAGTTCCGCGACAAGATGATCGGCGGCATGCTCGCCAAGGGTTACACGCGCGACTTCGCCGAGCGCACCTTCCGCCAGATCGAAGGCTTCGGCAGCTACGGCTTTCCCGAGAGCCACGCCGCCAGCTTCGCCAAGATCGCTTATGCCTCCTGCTGGATGAAACATTATCATCCGGACATCTTCTGCGCGGCGATCCTCAACGCCCAGCCGATGGGCTTTTACGGCGTCGCCCAGCTGGTCCGCGACGCGCGCGACCATGGCGTCGAGATCCGCCCGGTCTGCATCAACGCCAGCCGCTGGGACTGCACGATGGAGGGCGAGGCACCCGGCCTGCTCGCCGTCCGGCTCGGCCTGCGCATGGTGAAGGGCCTGTCCAACGATCATGGCGCCAGGATCGCCGCGGCGGCGATGGAGGCGCCCTTCGCCAGCGTCGAGGATGTCTGGCGCCGCTCGGGCGTGCCGGTCGCGGCGCTGGAGAAGCTCGCCGACGCCGATGCCTTCCACGCGCTCGGCATCGACCGCCGCCAGGCCCTGTGGCGGTTGCGCGGGCTCGGCCAGAAGCCCTTGCCCCTGTTCGCCGCGGCCGAAGCGCGCGACCGCGAGCCGGAGGTCATGCTGCGGCCGCTGACCGACGGGCGCGAGGTGGTCGAGGATTATCGCGCGGTCCAGCTGTCGCTGCGCGGCCATCCGGTCGCCTTCCTGCGCGAAAGCCTGAAGGCGCGCGGCATCCTGTCCGCCGCCGACCTCAACGGGGTCCGCGACGGCGCCAGGGTCCGCATCGCCGGCATCGTCCTGGTCCGCCAGCGGCCGGGCGAGGGCAATGTCACCTTCATGACGCTCGAGGACGAGACCGGCATCGCCAATGCGATCGTCTGGCAGCGCATCTTCGAGCGGCAGCGGCGGATCATCCTCGCCGCGCCGATGGTCGCGATCAAAGGCACGCTCCAGCGCGAGGGCCAGGTCATCCACGTCATCACCGAGGAGCTCGAGGATCTCGCGCCCATGCTGTCACGGGTCGGCGAGATGCATTTCCCCTATCGCGCCAATCCCGCCGACGGCGCCCGCAATGGCGGCCCCGACCCGCGCGCCCCGCGCCTGCCGCATCCGGCGATCGCAGCCGGGCGCGATGGCGGCCTCAGGATCAAGTCGCGAAATTTTCAGTAGCGCCCAACTTGACACTGGCGCAAGAATGGGATATACGTTAGGGATATACAAAAAGATGCGGGACAATGCTGATGACCGAAACGACCATATTCAAGTCCAACCGGTCTCAAGCGGTCCGGCTTCCGAAGAACGTTGCATTCCCTGAAACGGTCAAATCGGTCACCGTTATCAAGGAAGGCATGCGGCGCATCATCGTCCCAGCAAATGCGAGCTGGGACGACTTCTTCGACGCTCCGGGCATCGATCTGGGCGACCGCGCCCAGCCGGCGGCGCAGGATCGCGAAGCTCTTTGATGCTCAGATACATGCTGGACACGAACCTGTGCATCAGGGTTCTCAGGGATCGTCCCCAAGGCCTGCGGAAGCGCTTCAACGCCGAGGCATCCAGCCTCTGTATTTCCAGTGTCGTTCTTTACGAGTTGCTCTATGGCGCGGCCAAATCAGCGCGCCCTGAGCATCATGGACCCGAAGTCGAACGGTTTGCCGAGAGGGTACAGGTCCTTGACCTGGACACCGAGGCAGCCGCGCATGCAGCGGATATTCGCGCCGCCCTGGAGCGCGATGGCAAGGTAATCGGCGCCTATGATTTGCTCATTGCCGGCCACGCGCGAAGCCGGGGCCTGATCGTGGTCACGAGCAATTTGCGGGAATTCGACCGTGTCGACGGATTGCGGGCGGAAGACTGGTTGTCGTCGACCCCCTAACGATCTCGCCAACCCTCCACCCGCGCCTCGGGATGCCGGTCGAGCACGAAGTTCGGCTCGATACCATGCTCGAGCCAGATCTTGGCGCCCGCCAGCACCAAGGCGAAGCCGCCGGTCGAATCGAGCGCCTGCGCAACCTGGGCGTCGGCATCCCCGCGAAAGCCGCGATTCTCGACCTCGACCCAGGTCCGGTCCGGCCCGCGCGACGCGAACCGCCATTCGACCTCCGTCGCCGGTTCGTCCCAGTCGATCAGAATGCGTAGGTTGGGCTCGATCGCCTTGACGGTCACGTCGGAGCCGACGCCGTACATTTCCCAATCCCAGCGCACATGGGCGCCCGGCTCCAACCGGCCGCTGCCGTTCGAGAACCAGAAACGGCTGGTCACCGCCGGATCGACGAACGCCTCGAACACGGCGGCGACCGGTCTGCGGATCAGCATGCCGGCGCTGGCGATGGGGGGCTTTGTTTCGGCCATTTACCGGGGCCAGATGTCGTTGGTCATCGTCCGCCCCGTTTCGATCAGGCTCTTCATGTTCGACAATACGATCGGCCAGCCGCCCTTGATCCCCTGCTCCATGATCGAGCCCGCTTCGAGCTCGCTATGGATGACGGTCAGCCGGGTCGACCCGCCGAGCGCCTCCAGCTCGTAGACCACGCGCGAGACCTTTTCGGGATTGTCCTCGTCGCCGGGCGAGGCCCAGCTGGTCACCAGCCGGCGCGGCGGATCGATCTCAAGCACCCGGCCGACGATGTCGACCTTGCCGCTGCCGTCGCTGCGAACATGCTCCCAGCGCGAGCCGGGCTTCCAGTCGGAAACATTGTCATGCTGCCAATAGGCGCGGGTGAGATCGCGATCGATCAGGCCGTTCCAGACCCTGTCGATCCCGGCGGCAATAAAGATGGTGTAGACGAAGTCGGGCGCGCGCTCAGGCACGGCGTTTCTCCTCTTCTTCCAATTGCGCCTTGAAGTCGGTCAGCGCGTCGATCCGCGCATCCTCGAACTTGCCGACCCAGCGCCGGACGATGTCGCCGATCGGCACGGGGTTCAGGAAATGCAGCTTCTCGCGCCCGCGCCAGTGGACCGACACCAGATTCGCCTGCTCGAGCAAGGCGAGATGCTTGGCGGCCGCCTGGCGGCTCATCGGCAGGCCGGCCGCCAGCGCGTTCAGGGTCTGGCCGTTCCGCTCGAACAGTCGGTCGAGCAGGAGACGGCGGCTGGCATCGGCAAGGGCGCGAAAGACGAGCTCCATCGGTCCAATATGCAACTCTACGGTTGCATGTCAACCGCGCTTGTGCCCGTCGCGCCAGCCTCTACATGAGAGGGCCCGGTCGGAGTTCCTCATGCTTCCCAAAGCCCCATCCCTCTTCTCCTGCGCAGTGATCGCGCTCGCCTTGGCCGCGCCCGCGGCGGCGCAGCGCTTGGGCGCGCGCACCACCTCGCCCGAAACCATGATGTCGCAAATGGACCGCCGCTCGCCCGACGAGGAGATGCGCCAGATGATCGCCGCGGCCGAAGCGCACCCGCTCGGATCGCCGCAAAATCCGGTGCGCGTCGCCGGGCCGGAAGGCGAGCGCGCCTATCTCGGCCGGCTGCGCTGCGCCAATGGCGGCCAGGCGGCGGTCGGGCCGCGCAGCACCGCTGGTGTCGGCCCCTTCGGTTCGGTCGTGTCCGCCTATGACGTGACCTGCGGCAGCGAGCGGCACCGCCTCGTCTTCGACATGTACCAGGAGGAAAATGTCGAGACGCGCCCCCCGGCCGGCTTCACCCTCGCCGGCTGACGCGAAGCCCGACGATCGGACCGGGCCAGCGATGCGAATCGTCAGGACGCTGTCGCGCTGGCTCGGCACAGCACTGCTCTTCCTGCTGGTCGCCTTGTGCTTCGCGCCGACCGTCGTGCCGCCTTTCCTCGACCGGATCTATTATCGGGGGCCGGCGAGCGGCCATTTCGACGGCGCCCGCTTCTTCAATCCCGATTCTGAGCCGCAGCGCCTGGGCCGTTCGGGCGGCTTCATGAACCGCTTCGCGCGCTCGAACGAGCGCGCGGTCTGGCCCGAACAGGTTTCGGTCCGCCCGACCGTGCCGCCGCGTCGGGTCGACGGACAGGCGATGCGCGTCACCTGGATCGGCCATGCGACCGTGCTCGTCCAGACCCAGGGGCTCAACATCCTGACCGATCCGATCTGGTCGGATCGCGCCTCGCCCTTCTCGTTCGTCGGCCCGCGCCGGGTGCGCGCGCCGGGCGTCCGGTTCGAGGACCTGCCCAAGATCGACCTCGTCCTCGTCAGCCACAATCATTACGATCATATGGACCTGCCGACCCTGCGGCGTCTGTGGGAGCGCGATCGGCCGGTCATCGTCACCGGCCTCGGCAATGACCGCGTGATCCGCGGCGGCGGCGCCGAGGCGGTTGCGCGCGACTGGGGCGGCCGGGTCCGGATCCGCGACGGCGTCGAGGTGGTGGTCGAGCGCAACCATCATTGGAGCTCGCGCTGGTTCACCGACCGCAATCGCGCGCTCTGGTCGGCTTTCACCGTGCGCATGCCGGGCGGCAATATCTTCTTCGCCGGCGACACCGGCTGGGGCGACGGCTCCTGGGTGCGCGAGGTCGCGGCCCACGGTCCCTATCGCCTCGCCATCATCCCGATCGGCGCCTACGAGCCGCGCGACTTCATGCGCACCCATCACGTCAATCCCGAGGAAGCGGTCGGGATGTTCGAGGCGCTGCAGCCGGAGCGGGCAATCGGCATTCACTGGGGGACGTTCCAGCTCACCTTCGAGCCGATCGACGAGCCGCGCCAGCGCCTCGCCGCGCTGCGCCGCGCCCGTGCGATCGCCGACGACCGCTTCGTCGCGGTCGAGGCCGGACAGGGGTTCAGTCTAGCGGCGCAGGAACGATGAGGTTCAACGCCCCTGGCCGGATCCGGTAGCGCAGCGGCGTCGGCATCGAGACGGTCTCGCCATCGGCAGACAGCGTCAGCCGCGGACGGTCGGCGCCGATCTCGGCCTCGCGCGCATAGAGGGTGATGAAATCGCGCTGCTGGTCCAGCCGGCCGAACAGTCCGCGCAGGCCGGCCCAGACGAGATGCGCGCGGCTCTGCGCCCGCACCGCGTAGAGGCACAATTCGCCTTGGTCGAGCGCGTCCCGGCGCCCGAGCGCGAACAGGTTGATCCGGTATCGGTTGTTGCCGACGAACAGCAAGGGCGTGCGGATCGGCGCCTCGAGCCCCGGCGCGCTGATCCAGAAGCGGTGCCGCCGGAACGAACGCAGCGCCCGCAGGCTCGCCGAAAGCATCGCCGCCCGCTTGCTCTTCCCGCCATGCAATTGCTGCTCGTCGCGGAAGCGCACCATGTCCGGATAGAGTCCGACCGCGCTGTTGTTGACGAAGACGTGGCCGTTGACCTCGGCCACGTCGATCCGGGCCTGGTGACCGGCGGCGATCACCGCGACCGCTTTGTCGAGCGCGAACGGAATGCCGGCGTCGCGCGCGAGATGGTTGCGCGTGCCGAGCGGCAGGATCGCCAGCGGGCGATCGCCGTCCACGAGCGCGGCCGCCGCTGCGCCGACCGTGCCGTCGCCGCCGCCGGCGACGATGATATCCACGCCCTCGGCCGTTGCCGCTTGCGCAAAGGCCTCGGCAAGCTGATGCGGCGCGACCAAGCGGATGTCGGCATCGACGCCGGCCTGCCCGAAGGAGTCGCGCAGCCGCGCCGTCCCTCCTTTCTGGTCCGCCGCGATCCGGGTGCCGCCGCTGTTGACGATGACCCGGAGCCGCATCGCCGTCCTTATTGGGCCGGGCCGATCCGGAACGCGCAGATCTTGTTGCCTTCCGGGTCGCGAAAATAGGCGCCGTAAAAGGCCCGGTCGCCTTCCTCGCCGCGCACGCCCGGCGGGCCTTCGTCGGTGCCGCCGAGCTCGAGCGCCTTAGCGTAGAAGCTGTCGACCTTTTCGCGGCTGTCCATCACCAGCGCGACCATGTTACCGTTGCCGGCGACGGCGGATTGCTTGTCATAGGGTTGGGTCAGCGCGACACCCGGCTTGCCCCAACCCGTGCCCCACAAGGTGAAGCCGCCAAACTCGTCGGGAAACTCCATCAGGCGTGTCGCCCCGATCGAGCCGAGCAACGCGTCATAATAAGCGCGCGCCTTCGCGATGTCGTTGGTGCCCAGCGTCACATAGCCGATCATCTATCCCTCCCATCATTGCAGGGGCCGATCCGCCGGCCCTGGCTCATGATCTCGAGCGTCATGATCGAGCCGTCGGGCATCGGGTTGCGCATCTCCATGCGCAGATCATAGCCGGCCGGTCCATAGCGGCCGTCGATGACGGTTTCGATCGACGAGCCGGGCGTATCGCCGGCGCAGATCATCGTCCCGCGCAGCCTTTCCCCCTGCAGCGCGAGATCGCGATAGCGGCAGCTGCCGTCGCCGCGGCCGGCGAGAAAGCCGGCGCTGGGCTGGGACGCCTGGGCCCGCGTGACGCAATGGCGAGCCGCGGGGCGCGGCCCGATCATCTCTCGGCGGAGCGCGATCGGCAGGTTCGGCGCGCGCACGTCAGTGATGCGGCTCGTGACCTGCCACTGGCCCGCCGCGATCCTGAGGTCGCCGAGCGCGCCTGCGACTTCATTGGCCGCCATGTCGCGCATGTCGCGGCTTTCCGGTTCGGCGCCGCACGAAACGAGCAACGGGACGAGCAGCAAGGCTGCCCGTCCCGCCTGCTTCGCTCTCGTTCGGGTCAGCCGGCCGGGCAATCGCCGGTGCGGCGTGCCCGCGTCCGCGTCTCCATGTCCATCGTCATGCCGGCGCCCGTCGTCTGGACCTGCGTCGTCATCTCGTAGCTGGTCGGCGTGAATTGGCCGTCCATGGTCGAGCGCATCTGCGTGCCCTGCGCATTGCAGGTGACGGTGCCCTGAATCCGGCCCCCGGACATGCTGAGATTTTCGGAGGTGCAGCCGCCCGCCTCGCCGCTGCCGGTCAGGAAATTGGCGTTCGGGTTCGCCGCCTGGGCCGCCGTCAGGCAATAACTGACCGTCGTCGGCGGCGGTGTCGGCGGCGTCACGCCGGCCGGCATGTTGGGCGCGCTCATCCGGACGACCTCGACCGTGGTCTCCCACATGCCCGGCTGCAGCGCGACGCCGGCCGCGCCGCCGCCGCTGCTGCCGCCGGCTTCGGCGCCGGCCGCGTTTCCGCCGGCCGCGTTTCCGCCGGCCTCATTGCCGCCGCTCTGGCCGCCGCAGGCCGCCAGCATCAGGACCGCGATCCCCGTCGCTGCCAATCTCATCCGTCCCTCCTCTCACCAAAGCGCCACTCAAACGGAGACGCGTACAACAGGAAGAAGGGCGGCAAGGGATCCGGGGATCGCTCGCCGCCCTGATGTCAGTCTGGTGTCAGGTGGCCGAGCAGTCGCCGGTGCGGCGGCCGGTCATCGTGCCGGAGACGCGCAGCGTCTCGGGCAGCATCGACGGCGCGCCCGGCGGCCGCGGCGTCTCGGTGCGGACCTGGGTCGTCATCGAGGTGCGGTCATAGGTTCCGGTCATCGTGATCCGGACGTTGCCGCCGCCGGTCGGCGCCGGGCATTGGCCGGTCGCCGCGATCCGGCCGCCGGAGAAGGTCTGCTCGCTGAAGGTGCAGCCACGCGGGTCGCTGCCCTGGCTCATCATGCCGCCGGTCGGATTGGCGGCTTCCTCGGGCGTGATGCATTTCTGCTGGGTCTGGGTCTGGTTCGCCATCGCCTGCCTCATCTGCGTCGCCATCGGCTCGGCGACTCCGGGCAGATCGATCTCAGTCATCCGCATCGTGAATTCCCACTGGCCGGGATCGATTTCGGTCGATGTGCCGCAGGCAACGAGCAACGCCA
>JAYRLF010000060.1:0-14652 GCA_041905385.1 Allosphingosinicella sp. | reverse complement strand
AGCAAGGACCTCAAGATACTCGCATTGCTTCAGGAGAATGCCGCGATCACCGTCGCGGAGATCTCGGCCAAGGTGCATCTGTCGCAGACCCCCTGCTGGCGCCGGATCCAGAAGCTCGAGGAAATGGGCGTGATCGAGAAGAGGGTCGCGATCCTCAATCCGAGCGCGGTCGGCTTCGGCCTGTCGGTGTTCGTCGAGATCCAGGCGGTCGACCATAGCGCGGACTGGCTCGCCGGCTTCGAAGCGGCGGTCTCGGAAATGTCCGAGATCATGGAGGTCCACCGCATGGCCGGCGAGATCGACTATCTGCTGCGCGTCGCGGTCAAGGACATGGACGCCTATGACGATTTCTACCGCCGCTTCATCGCGCGGGTGCCACTCAAGAACGTCACCTCGCGCTTCTCGATGGAGCGGGTGAAGTCGACCACCGCCTATCCGCTCAACGTGATGAACGGCCATCATCGGGCGAGCGCCTGAGCGCGCCGATCAGAAGCTCGCCCTCACCGTCATACCCCAGGTGCGCGGGTCGGCGGGCTGGCCGACGACGAGCCCGGTCGAGCCCGACTGGGTCGCGAGCACCTCGAAATAGTCCTCGTCAAAGGCGTTGCGGATCCAGGCCGACACGTCCCAGCCGCTGGCGGTGCGATAGCCGATCCGGACATTGGCGACTGCATAGCCGGCGATGTCGGTATAGGCCGAGCGGGATGGGTTGGACGAGAAGCGCGAGCGATAGCTGGCGTCGAAGCCCGCATAGACCTGCCCGTCCTGCCCGAGCAGCCGCTGCGGAATCGCATATTCGCCGCCGAGCGAGGCCGCCCAGCGCGATACGCCCGGAAGCCACTGGCCGGAGACATCGCAGTTTGACGGGCTGACCCCGCCCGGCGTTCCCGGCGGGCTCGGCGTCGCGCCGGTCGATCCGCCCGACAGCTCCGGCGGGCAGGGCGCGTCGACGAAGCGGACGTAGCGCGCGTCGGTGAAGGCGCCATTGAAATAGAGGCTCAATCCCCGCACCGGCCGCGCCGCCACCTCCAGCTCGAAGCCGCGGGTGCGGACCTTGTCGGCATTGGCGAGATAGCCGCGCAGCACGCCGAGTTGGCCGTTGGTGACGGTCGCCTGGTAATCCTCGATCTCCGTCCAGAAGGCGGCCAGGTTCACGGTCAGCCGGCGGTTGAACCACTGGGTCTTCAGGCCGGCCTCGAAATGGTTGACCGTCTCCGGCTCGACCGTCGCCGCGCTCAGGATCGGATTGTTGCCCGCGTCGAGCGGGAGGCCGGACAGGTTGATGCCGCCCGATTTGAACGCCCGCGCATAGGTCGCGTAAGCAAGCACGTCCCCGGCGAGATCGTAGGAGATGGTGAAGTCGCCGGAGATGTTCCAGTCGCTGAAGCGCGGATTGTAGCTCTGCGGGGGCAAGCTGGCGCACTGGTCGCGGACCACGCTGCTCGCCGGCGGCGGATTGCAGACCAAAAGGTTGCCGGCCCCGTCGAACACGGTTGCGACATAGCTTCCCGACTTGCGATCGTAATTGAGCCGCAGGCCGGGCTGGAGCGTCAGTCGATCGGTGACGTGCCAGCTCAGCTGACCGAAGGCCGCAAGGCTCGTCGTCCGCAACCGGATGTCGTTCTCCGAACGCAGCCCGTTCAGAACCGCCGGGTTGCAGGCATTGGCGGCCGCCGGCGCGCAGCCGCTCGATCCGACCGGCACATTGCCCGGATTGAGCAGCCAGCGGCTCGCCGCCGGCCCCTGCGCCTGGGTTCCGGTCGTGTGCTGCTGCTGGCGATAGGCGAACAGTCCGACGACATAATCGAGCCGATCGCCCGAAACTGCGTAGCGCAGCTCCTGGGAATATTGATTCTGACGGGAGGGATTGGCGGAGACCGTCGTGATCGGCAGGCCGATGAAGTCACGGTCGTTCGACGGGCCCCAGTTCCAGAAGCGCCAAGCCGAGACCGAGGTCAGCCGTCCTGGGCCCACGTCCCACTCGGCCCGCAAGGAGACGCCGCCGATCTCCTGGAAGGCATCGAGCGGCGAATCGAGGTCGGTTACCCGGTCGAACGGATCGGTGCTGGGCGGCGCGTAGCCGAAGGCGGCCGCGAGCGCGGCGAACTGTCGGTTGAGTGGGCGCTGGGTGGCGCCGGTGCGCACATAGATCTGGGCGCAGCATTCGGGATTCTGGCGATTATAATCGCCGGCCAGCGTGAGGTTGAGAGTGCCGCTCGCCCGCCAGAGCAGGGCGCCGCGCAGCCCGAGATTGTCCTGCTCGTTGACCCAGCGGTCGGTGGTGACGTTGTAGATCGTGCCGCGCCGGTGCGAGCGAGAGGCGGCGACGCGGATCGCGAGCGTGTCGGCGACGATCGGCCCGGACAGCGACAGGCCGGCATTCACGAGGCCGAGGCCCCCGAGGGTGAGTTGCGCCCTGCCCTCGAAATCGAAGCTCGGCGCGCGGGTGGTGAGATTGACCGCGCCGGCAGTCGTGTTCTTGCAGTAGAGCGTGCCCTGGGGCCCGCGCAGCACCTCGACCCGCTCGACGTCGAGGAAGTCGAACGTCGTCGCCGCGATCCGGCTGTTATAGACCTGGTCAATATAGACGCCGACGCCCTGCTCGATGCCGTCATTGGTCAGCCCGAACGGCGCACCGAGGCCGCGGATGTTCGCTGCCGAGTTGCGCGGATTGGTCGAGTAGAATTGCAATGAGGGCTGGATCTGGGTGAGCCGAAGCACATTGGTGCTGCCGGTCGCCTCGAGCTGCTCGCCGCCGATCACCGAGACGGCGAGCGGCACCTCCTGCAGATTCTCGTCGCGCCGCCGCGCGGTGATGACGATCTCGTCCCCCTCCGACGCCGGCGGCACGCTCGACGACGGATCGGGGGTCTCCTGGGCGAAGGCGGAGTGCGGCAACAGAGCACCAAGAGCGGCGCCGGACAGGACAAGGGAACGGGCGATCAAAGGACTTCTCCTTGAAAGATCGCGACCCCTCCGGTGGTCCGGTCGGCATCGGCTGTTGGATGTTTCAGCTCATCAGGTGACGATAGATTCCATACAGGCTGGTCAAAGCGAGCAGCACGCCGACGACGACCAGCAGCGCCTTCGGCCGCGCCCGCTTCGCGACGATCGCGCCGAGCGGCGCCGCGGCGACGCCGCCGATCAGCAGCCCGACCGTCGCGACCGTGAAGGCCTCCCAGCCGAGCGCGCCGATGAAGGTGGCCGAGATGGTGGCGGTGACGCAGAATTCGGTGGTGTTGACGGTGCCGATCGTCCGGCGCGGCTCGGCGCCCTGGACCAGCAGATTGCCGGTCACGACCGGCCCCCAGCCCCCGCCGCCGGCCGCGTCGAGAAAGCCGCCGACCAGGCCGAGCGGCTCGACCACCTTGGGCTGACGATGCTGCGGCGGGTGATGGAAGCCGCGCCAGATCAGATAGAGGCCGATCAGCGCAAGATAGCCAAGCACGAGCGGGCGCGCCGCTTCGGCATGAATGTTGCTGAGCACATAGGCGCCCAGCGCACCGCCGATCATGCCCGGCACGGCGAGGCGCGCGAACAGGCGCCAATCGACGTTGCGGTGGAGCGCGTGGCTGATCCCGGAAACGCCGGTGGTGAAGGTCTCGACCGTATGGACGCCCGCAGACGCCGCGGCGGGCGGCACGCCGAGGCCGAGCAGCAGGCTGCTCGAGATCACCCCGAACGCCATGCCGAGCGCGCCGTCGACCAGCTGGGCGAGAAAGCCCGCGGCGATGAACGGCAGAAGCGGCAGCAGATCGGCCGCGCTGAAATCAGGCACGCAGCGCCTCCCCCGATCGGCCGCGATCAGCCCGCAAGGCGCTTCTTCTCGGTGACGTCGAGCTGGACCACCTTGCCGTCGTGAATGGTGACGGCGATCGTGCCGAATCGAACGCGGGACAGGCATTCGCGGATGGCGGCGAGCGCCTCTTCCCCGGCGTCAGTCTCGCGCGGAAAAATCGCTTCACGCATCGGTTCGCCTCCTCCTCGCGCGACGGGCTTGATCGATAGTCAACCCATTGAGTTGACAAAAAGATCTCCCGAAACACTTGTTGCACTGTCCTTGCCCCCGTCATGTCAGATCATCCAGTCCCAGCCGGCTTCGGCCTCGGCGACGTCGATCTGCGTGCCCTGGCCCGCTCCGTCGTCGGGCGCATCGGCCGCGACCAGCACGGTCACGCCCGCGCGGCTGACCAGCCGTGCGACCTCGGCCATCCGGCGCCGGTTCTCCGCTTCGTCGGCGGCGCTGTCGCCGAGATCGCTGCTGAGCCCGGCGCGCAGCGCGCCGGGATCGAGGATCAGCGCCTGGCGTCCACGCGCGCGCAGCCTTTGCTGGGCGCGCCGGGCGAAGAGCAGCCGCTCTTCGGGCGCCGAGCCGACCAGCCAGATCACGCGCCCGGTCCCCGCTTCGTGCGGGTCGGGGCGCGCCGTCTTCTCGGCCACGGCTTCGACCATGCCGGCCGCAACCGTGGCATTGCTGGCGCGGTCGATCAGGACGAAGCCGCCGAGCGCGCGGCTGTCGCGATAGGCGCGCGCCGCGACCGGCCGGTCGAGGACGATGTCGCAACGGCCGATATCGTTGAGCGCGAGCGGTCGGCCGCCGGCCGCGGCCATCGTCGTCAGGTCGCTGCGCTCGCGCACCCGCGCGACGCTCGCCGGAACCGTCTGCGTGCCGATCTTCAGCCAATAAGCGCGGCCGGGAACCAGCGGCTCGTTCGCCATCCAGACCAAAGTCGCATCGAGCCGGTCCTGGACCGAGACCGGCGCGCCGGCGCCGAGGATCAGGTCGCCGCGCGAGCAGTCGACCTCATCGGCGAGCACCAGGGTGACCGCCTGCCCGGCAACCGCCGAATCGAGGTCGCCGTCGAACGTCGCGATGCGCGCGATCGTCGAGCTCCGGCCGGACGGCTCGATCCGGACCGGATCGCCGACCCGGACCGTGCCGGCCGCGATCGTCCCGGCATAGCCGCGGAAATTCTGGTGCGGCCGATTGACCCACTGGACCGGCATTGCGAAGCCCCCCTCGGCCTCGCTGCGGGCCGCCGCCGGCACCGCCTCGAGATGCTCGAGCAGACTCGGCCCGTCATACCAGGCCATGCGGCTGCTGCGCGTCGTGACATTGTCGCCGTCCAGGCCGGACAGCGGGATGGCGGTGAATCGCGCGATGCCGGCCGCCTCGGCGAAGGCGGCATAATCGGCGACGATCTCCTCGAACCGCGCCCGGTCGAAACCGACCAGGTCCATCTTGTTGACCGCCAGCACGACCTCGCCGAGGCCGAGCAGCCGGACGATCTGGCTGTGCCGGCGGGTCTGGGTGAGGATGCCCTTGCGCGCGTCGATCAGGATGATGGCGAGGTCGGCGGTCGAGGCGCCGGTCACCATGTTGCGCGTATATTGCTCGTGGCCGGGCGTATCGGCGACGATGAACTTGCGCTTGCCGGTCGCGAAGAAGCGATAGGCGACGTCGATCGTGATCCCCTGCTCGCGCTCCGCGGCGAGGCCGTCGACCAGCGAGGCGAGGTCGAGGCCGTTTTGCTCGAGCGCGCTGCGCTGATCGTCGAACAGCAATCTCGAATCGTAGAGCAGCCGACCGATCAGGGTCGACTTGCCGTCGTCGACCGAGCCGCAGGTAATGAAGCGCAGCAGCGACTTGTCGGCCTGGGCACGGACCCAGGCATCGACCTCCGCCGTCGCGAGGTCGGGACGCTCGGCACGAAGCGCGGTGGCCATCAGAAATAGCCCTCCTGCTTCTTCAGCTCCATGCTCGCCTGCTGGTCATGGTCGATGACCCGGCCCTGCCGTTCGGAGGTCGTCGCCAGGATCATCTCGCGGATCACGGCGGGCAGAGTCTCGGCGTCGCTCTCGACCGCGCCGGTCAGCGGATAGCAGCCCAAGGTGCGGAACCGGATCATCCGCTCGACCGGCCGCTCGCCGGAGTCGAGCCGGAAGCGATCGTCGTCGACCATCAGGATCTGGCCCTCGCGAACGACGGTCGGGCGCGGCGCGGCGAGGTAGAGCGGAACGATCGGAATGTCTTCCGCATAGATGTATTGCCAGACGTCGAGCTCGGTCCAATTCGAAAGAGGAAAGACGCGGATGCTCTCCCCGCGCGCCTTGCGGGTATTGTAGAGGCTCCACAATTCGGGCCGCTGGTTCTTCGGATCCCAGCGATGGGCGGCGGTGCGAAAACTGAACACGCGTTCCTTGGCGCGGCTCTTTTCCTCGTCGCGACGGGCGCCGCCGAAGGCCGCGTCGAATCCGTACAGGTCGAGCGCCTGCTTCAGCCCTTCGGTCTTCCACATATCGGTGTGGCGCGGGCCATGGTCGAACGGGTTGATGCCGAGCCGCAGCGCCTCCGGATTGCGGTAGACGATCAGCTCCATGCCGCTTTCCGCCGCGACCCGGTCGCGCAGCGCGTACATGTCGCGGAATTTCCAGGTCGTATCGACATGGAGCAAAGGGAAGGGCGGCGGCGCGGGGAAGAAGGCCTTGCGCGCCAGATGCAGCATCACGGCCGAATCCTTGCCGACCGAATAGAGCATGACCGGGCGCTCAGCCTCGGCCACCACCTCGCGCATGATGTGGATCGCCTCGGCCTCGAGCAGTTCGAGATGGGACAGGCTGCGCGCGCTCATGCGGCCTCCGACAGCAGGCCGACCGCGGCGCCGGCGTGACGGGCAACCTGGCCGATGATGACGAGGACCGGGGCGCCGGCCGGCAGCGCCTCGGCCAGCCGGGCGATGTCCCCCGCGGTTCCGGCGGCGTGAACCTGCTCCGGTCGCGTCGCCGAGGCGATCGCGACCGCCGGCGTCGCCGGATCGAGGCCGTTCTCGCGGGCAGTCCCGGTAAAATCGGCAAGCGTCTTGCGCGGCATGTAGATCACCGTCGTCGCGGCCGGATCGGCGATCGCGGTCCAGTCGAGATCTTCGGGCAGGCGCCCGTCGGCGCCATGGCCGGTGACGTATTGGACCCGCCGCGCAGCCACGCGCTCGGTCAGCGACAGACCGAGCGACGCGGCCGCGCCTTGGGCCGCGGTGATGCCGGGAACGATCGTGACCGGTACGCCGGCCGCCTGGCAGGCGAGGATCTCCTCGGTCGCGCGCCCGAACAGCCCGGGGTCGCCGCCCTTCAGCCGCACCACCGTCTCGCCGGCGCGGGCGAGCGCGACGATGCGCTCGCAAATATCCGCCTGCTTGACCGACCCGGCATGGCCGCGCTTGCCGACCGCGATCCGCACCGCCTCGCGCCGGGCGAGCTCGAGCACCTCCGGCCCGACCAGATCGTCATAGAGGATCACCGTCGCGCTCTGCAGCGCCCGCACCGCCCTCAGCGTCAGCAGGTCCGGGTCGCCGGGGCCGGCGCCGACCAGAGCGACGCTGCCGCCCGGCACGACCGGCGCCGCCGCGACCAGGTCGGCGAAGTCGGCTTCCTCGGGCGCGCGATCGATCGCCGCCCAAGCATGGCGGGTGAACCGTTCCCAGAAGGCGCGCCGATCGGCGAAGCTGGTGAAGCGCGACCGCAAGCGCGGCCGCCAGGCCTTGGCCGCCTCCGCCCAGGCCGACAGCCCGCGCGGCAGCACGGCCTCGATCCGGGTCCGGATCGACTGGCCCAGCATCGGCGCGCCGCCGTCGGTCGAGATCGCCAGCACCACCGGCGAGCGATTGACGATGGTGCCGAACTGGACGTCGCTATGCTCGGCCCGATCGATCAGATTGACGATCGCGCCGGCCGCCCGTGCCGCGGCGATGAAACGCTGAGCCTCTTCGTCATCGGCAATGTCCGCCAGCGCAATCGCGGCGCCGGCAAGATCGCCCGGACGCCAGGGACGCGACAGGACCGCGACCGGGCCACGCACCGGCTGGCGGCCAAGACCGTCGAACAGCTTCGCCGCGCTGGCATGGCCGGCAAGGACCAGCACCTCGGCGCCGGCCGCCGACAGCAATTCCGCCTTCCACAGCGCCCCCGGGCTGCCGCCGGCGACGACCGCCTTGCGGCCGTCGAGCCGGTGGAACAGCGGCAAATTGGCGAGCGGCGCGATCCGCGCCGGCATGATCTCGGGCTGCCGGCTCATGCCGCGATCCTCGACACGCGCCCGTCGGCCGCGACATGGAGGCCGCATTCCTTGGCGTCGTCCGTTTCCCACCACCAGCGCCCGGCCCGCTCCGGCTCGCCCGGGCGAACCGCGCGGGTGCACGGCTCGCAGCCGATCGACGGGAATCCTTCCGCATGAAGCCTGTTGATCGGCACCTCTTCGAGCGCGCAGAAATCGGCGACCGCCTGGCGCGTCCAGTCGAACAGGGGCGCGACCTTGCTCAGCTGTTGGGTATCGTCCCAAGCCGCGAGCGCAACCTCGGCACGGCCGCCGGACTGGTCGGCGCGCAGCCCCGTGACCCAGGCCTCGGCGCCGGCCAGCGCGCGCCGCAGCGGCTCGACCTTGCGGACCCCGCAGCAATCGAGCCGGGCCGCCTTCGAATAATAGAATCCGTTCGCGCCGCTGTCGGCGATCAGCGCCGCCAGCGCCGCACCGTCGGGATGATAGGAGCGGATCCGCATGCCGTAGCGCTCCTCCGTCTCCTGCCAGAGCTGGTAGGTCGACGGGAACAGCCGTCCGGTGTCGAGCGTGACGATCTCGATCGCAAGCTGCTCGGCCCGGATCAGATGGGTCAGCGCCTGGTCCTCGAGGCCGAAGCTGGTGGTGAAGACGATCCGCCCGGGCACGGCGGCGCGCAGCGCCCGCAGCCGCTCGCGCGGCGTCGCGCCGTCGATGCGGACGGGAAGCTTAGTCATGCGGCGACGCTCCGGCGCTGCTCGAGGATCGACGGCCCACCGCCGCCCGACTGATAGCTTTCAGAGATCGAGCCGAGCGCCTCGAGCCATTGGAACAGGGGCTGGCGCGCGGCGCGGTCGTCGCCGATCTCGACCTCGTCGAACCCGGCCTGGATCGCGAAGGCGAATTGGTCTGGGATCAGTTGGCCGACGGCGCGCAGCCGGCCACGATAGCCTTCATTGCGCAAGGCCCGAGCCAGGCTGAAGCCGCGGCCGTCGCCGAAGGAGGTGAAGGCGATGCCGATCAGGTCGAGCGCGTCGAGATAGGGCCGCAACCGGGCCAGCGGCACGTCGCTCGGCAGGTCGACGCCGAAGCGCTGACCCGGGCGCCTTTCGGCCTCTCCGGCCTCCAGCGCCTCGAAGGGTACGATCCTCGCGGACGCCTCGTCATCGCCGCGCACCCAGGCGTCGGCGGCCCATCCGGTTCGGTTAAGCAGCGGCACGGGCTGGCTCCTCTGGCTGAAAGGCGGCGCGGAACGGATCGACGCCGACCCGCCGCACGGTCTGGATGAAGGGTTCGTCGGCGTCGGCACGGAGCACCAGATAGGCGTCGACCAGCCGCTCGATCGCGTCGGGCACCGCCTCGCCGTCGATGCCCGGGCCGAGCCGCTCGCCGAGCGACGCGCCGTCGCCGGGCTCGCCGCCGATCGTGATCTGGTAATTCTCGACCCCAGCCTTATCGAGGCCGAGAATGCCGATTGCGCCGACATGGTGGTGGCCGCAGGCATTGATGCAGCCCGAAATCTTGATGCCGAGCTTGCCGATCAGGGCCTGGCGCTCCGCATCGGCAAAGCGGGTCGCGATCGCCTGGGCGATCGGGATCGAGCGGGCGGTTGCCAGCGCGCAATAATCCATGCCAGGGCAGGCGATGATGTCGGTGATCAGCCCGGCATTGGCGGTGGCGAGCCCGGCCTCGACCAGGGCCGACCAGACGGCGTGGACGTCGTCCAGCTTCACATGCGGCAGCACCACGTTCTGGACATGGGTGATGCGCAGTTCGTCGATCGAAAAGCGCTCCGCGATGTCGGCAAGCGCGCGCATCTGGTCGGCACTGACGTCGCCCGGCGGCGCGCCGATCGGCTTCACCGAGACGGTGATCGCGGTGTAGCCGCTTTGCCGGTGCGGGAAGAGGTTGGTGGCAGCGAAGCGGGCGAAATCGGGATCGCGCGCCTTTGCCAGCTCGAAGGCGGTCGATTGCCGGGGCAGGTCCTCGAAGGCCGGCGGCGCGAAATAGGCGGCGATCCGCGCCACCTCGGCCGGATCGGCATTGACGCTCGGCCCGTCGAGCCGGGCATATTCCTCCTCGACCCGGGCGGTGAAGGCCTCGACGCCGATCTCATGGACCAGGATCTTGACCCTGGCCTTGTACTTGTTGTCGCGGCGTCCCTCGAGGTTGTAGACGCGCATGATCGCCTCGAGATAGGCGAGCAGCTCCGCCCTCGGCAGGAAATCCCGGATCACCTTGCCGATCATCGGCGTCCGCCCGAGGCCGCCGCCGACCAGCACAGAATAGCCGATCTCGCCGGCGTCGCTGCGAACGATCCGCACGCCGATATCGTGGACCGCGAGGGCCGCGCGGTCCTCGGCCGCGCCGGTCACCGCGATCTTGAACTTGCGCGGCAGGAAGCTGAACTCCGGATGGAAGCTCGACCATTGCCGGATCAGCTCGGCGGTCGGCCGCGGATCCTCGATCTCGTCGGCGGCGACCCCGGCGAAATGGTCGGCGGTGACGTTGCGGATGCAGTTTCCCGAGGTCTGGATGCAGTGCATCTCGACCTCGGCCAGCGCCTCGAGGATGTCGGGCACGTCCTTCAGCTTCGGCCAGTTATACTGGATGTTCTGCCGGGTCGTGAAATGGCCGTAGCCGCGGTCGAACCGCTCGGCGATCATCGCCAGCTGCCGCAGCTGCCGCGAATTGAGCGTGCCATAGGGCACGGCGACGCGCAGCATATAGGCGTGGAGCTGGAGATAGAGGCCGTTCATCAGCCGCAACGGCCGGAACTCGTCCTCGCTCAGCGATCCGTCGAGCCGGCGTTCGACCTGGCCGCGAAATTGGGCGACGCGGTCGCGGACGACGCGCGCGTCGAATTCGTCATAGCGATACATGGGCATTCTCTCCCTGCGCCTGCGGGCCGAGGTCGGTACGAACGGTCGGCCCGAGCGCGCGGATGCGGGCGCGATAATGGCTCGGCCCGATCCGTCCTTCCCCATCGAGCGTGACCGGGATCAGCTCGGCCGCGATCACCTCGCCGTCACGCTCCGACGCGAGCAACGCCTGCTCGAGCGCGAGCGCGCCGGCCTCGTCCTGCGCCACCGCCGCGCTGGCGAGATGCTCCGACCAGCCGCCGGCGGTGCGATAGACCACCGTCCCGTCGAGCAGGTCGTTCGCCGACAGAATCAGCGGCAAGGGCGGTCGCTTCCCGAGAGGCATGAGTTAAAACCTCCTGCCGGGCGCGATCGATGCGGAAACTTCTGCTCTATCCATGATCAGCCTCAGAATATTCGTCCACGAAAACTTCAATCATTGTCGTGGCTTAGGCTGATATAGCGGGTTTCACTAACGAGAAAACCGCAGTGCAGCATAAGGCATGCTTATTGCTGCTTGGGATACTTGGTTTAGCAAATTAGGTCATTATTGGCGGCCGGCGCGCGAATCTGTCCCGCAGACGCGACCTGGCGCCTGACCGCCACACCGATGTCATTCCATCCGCCCCGGCAATCTGCGAGATCAGACTTTTCGGATCGGTCCCGGATAGCGCGCGACGGTCGCGTCGACGGTCAGCAAGGTGACGCCTTCGACGATCGCCTGCGCGATGAGAAGGCGATCGAACGGATCCCTATGGAGCGGGGGCAGATGCGCCACTGCCGCCGCATGGGCGCCGGTCACTGGCATTTCGCCATAGCCATTGTCGAGCAGAAGGCTGCGGAGCACCGCGGCATCGACGTCGAAATCGTCGCGCTTCAGCCGCTCTTGATCGCAATCTCTCAAAGGCTGGCCGCGCTGAATATCGGCTCGTTTTCGGGATCGTCGATTAGCGTGCGCGCGCGCTTGCTCAGCTTGGTCGGCCTGGTCCCCGACCAGAGCAGGAGGTGCGTGTCGAGAAGGAGCTTCACGATTTGAGGCCGAACATTTCCTCAATCTCGTCGCTGCCCATCGTATCGAAATCGTCCGGCACCTTGAAGGCGCCGATCGCGAAGCCCAGGCGCTTCGGCTTCCGGCGCTCGTCCTTGTCGATCGGAACGACCTTGACCACCGGCTTGCCGGCCTTGGCGATCACGAATGCCTCGCCGCGCGCGGCACGCTCGACCAGACGCGAGAGGTGCGCCTTCGCCTCATGGATATTGACCGTTTCCACCGCGCCATTTCCCCTGCGCCACTGAACTTAGTTTATATGGCTTAGTTTACTGAACGAAGGTCAAGCGGAACCGCATCAGCGCTTGATCCACGGATCTTCCGTCCGCTCGATCATGATCAGATGGTCGGGAAAGCAGCGGTCCTGGAAGGCCTGCACCTCTTCGAGCGACCCATGCAGCCAGCGCTCATGATCTTCGGGTAGGAGCAGCACCGGCATTCGATGATGGACCGGCCGAACCGCCTCGTTGCAGTCGGTCATCAGACCGGAATAGACCGCGCCCCATTCCGGGCTCGTCTTCCACAGGCCCGCCCAGGTGAGGATTGGCTGATCGCGGACGCTGATCAGCGTGCGGGTCTTCGCGCCTTTCTCCCCTTCCGCCTCGAAATAGCCGGTCATCGGAATCAGGCAGCGATGCTCGGGCCGCGGCGCGACGAAGCGCCATAGGAAGCTCGACAGGTCGGCGATGTTGTTGACCGGCTTCGGCTTGATCGGCAGCCCGGTCTTCTTGCTCTTCTGGGCGAGCGGGAAGCCCCAGGTCATCGCCTGCAGGATGCGCTGGCCGTCCTCCTCGCGGATCACCATCCCGGGGCCGCCGGGATAGGCCTCCTCGCCGGGCTGGTTGAAGGCGATCGGGATTTGGGCGCGGAAGAAATCCGCGATCGCCTGCGGGCTCTTCCTGACGGTGTAGAGGTTGCACATGGCGGCCAGGATAGCAGCGCCGCGGCACGCGCCAAGTTATCGGCTAGCGCCGGCGGCGCAGCTGGCTTTTCCATTCCGATTCCGGCGGCATCGGCAGCGTCTCGACCGTCGCCGCCTCATGCACCGCCTCCAGCCGCGGCCGGCGCTGCTGGCGCTTCGAAGCCGCCTTGCAGCGGCTGCAGGCGCAGCGCCGCGGCACCTCGCGCAGCGCCATCTTCCAGCCGTTGCGCTGGAACAGCCACCACAAGGCATGGGCGTCGAGCACGGCGCGATGGCCGCAATCCAGGCAAGTCAGCGCAATGTTGCGACGGCGCACCGCGGCGTCGAACAGGTCGCGGATCGGATTGGCAAGCTCGCGCATGGGCTAGCGAAGGCGACTCGGCGGCATATATAGAACATATCATGAACGATACGCCGCATCGAATCCGGCCTTGCCAGCTGCGGTCAGCGCCCGATCACCGCGAAATGCGTCACCTCCGGCTCAAGCTCGAGCAGAAAGTCAGGATCGAAATCATAATATTTCGCCCGAAGCAGATCGTCACCGGCGAAGCGTCGGATCGCCGCCTCGTCCTCCCACAAGGTGAACATCTCGACATGGACGATGTCGCCCTCGGCTCGGTGCAGGCACCAGGCGCCGCGATTGCCCGCGGTGCCGCGATAATCGGGCAGGCCGACCTCCGCCATCAGCTTCAGATAGGCCTCCGCCTTGGCGGCGGGAACGCGGCCGTGCCAGCGCCGGGCGATCATCGCATCAAGCCTCCTTCCAGTCCGCACCGGAATGCCGATATGGGCGGAGCAACTCAACCGTCATGACCTCCCGCGCCCGCCTCATCGTGCTCAACGCCGCGCTCGGCCCGCTCGACTATCGGGTGCCGCACGGCATGTCGGTCGAGCCCGGCTCAGTCGTGGTCGCGCCCTTGGGACCGCGCCAGCTGATCGGCGCCGTCTGGGAACCGGAGCGGCTGCAGACCGAGGAGGTCGGCGACAATCGCCTGCGGCCCTTGATCCACGTCTACGACGTCCCGCCGCTGTCGGCGCCGCTGCGACGGCTGATCGAGTGGACGGCCGATTATTATCTGTCGCCGCTCGCCTCGGTGCTGCGCATGGCCTTGCCCTCGACCGGCGCGCTCGACGGCGCCCGCTCGATCACCGAATATCGCGCCACCGGTCATGTCCCGGAGCGGCTGACCCCGCAGCGTGCGCAGGCGCTCGAGCGGATCGGCGAGCGGATGGGGTTGGTGCGCGAGCTGGCGATCATCGGCGGCGTCTCCGACGGCGTCATCCGCGGCCTCGTCAAATCGGGCGCGATCGAGGCGGTCGAAGTGACGATCGACGACCCCTTCCCCGAGCCCGATCCCGATTTCGCGCCGCCGGCGCTGGAGGCGGGCCAGGCGGAGGCGGCCGCCGAGCTGCGCGCGGCGGTTGACGCGGCCGAATTCGCGCCCTGGCTGCTCGACGGCGTCACCGGCTCGGGCAAGACCGAGGTCTATTTCGAGGCGATCGCCGAGACGATCCGCCAGGGCCGCCAGGCGCTCGTCCTGCTCCCCGAGATCGCGCTGACCGAGCCCTTCCTGCGCCGCTTCGCCGCCCGCTTCGGCTGCGAGCCGGTCGCCTGGCATTCGGGTCTGCGCCAGTCGCAGCGCCGGCGCGCCTGGCGGGCGATCGCGCAGGGCGAGGCCAAGGTCGTGGTCGGCGCTCGATCCTCCTTGTTCCTGCCTTATCCGAAGCTCGGCCTGATCGTCGTCGACGAAGCCCATGAGACGAGCTTCAAGCA
>JAYRLF010000499.1:0-2602 GCA_041905385.1 Allosphingosinicella sp. | reverse complement strand
CTATCAAAGCTCGCCTTATGAACAAGCCCGAAGCCGTTCAGCGCCGAAGCCAGGCCGACCGCAGCGCGGCGACCCGCGCCAAGGTTATCGCGGCCGCGCGCGACGTTCTCTGCGCTCAAGGCTATTCGGGCGCGACGATGCATGCCATTCGCGACGCGGCGGGGATGAGCCTGGGCGCGATCCAGCATCAATTCCCGACCAAGGCGAAGATCATGGCGGCGGCGGCCGCCGAATTCTCGGCCTATCGCGTCCGCGTCTATTCCGACGCCATCCGGCGCGGAAAGACTCCGCGCGAATCGATCGAGTTTCTGCTCGATGCCAATTTCGAGATGGTGACGCTGCCCGAAATGGCCGCGCTGCTCGAGATCCACCTGGCCCGGCGCAACGATCCCGATCTCGACCGGGAGGTCGCTCACAGCACGCGCCGGTTCGAGCGAAGGGTCCGGTTGTGGGTCTATCTGATGCTCCGCGCCGCCGGCATTCCCGACGGCCATATTCACTCGCAGGTGCTGCCTTTGCTCAACAACGCCGTTACGCGCGGCCTCACCGTCGAATATATCCGCAATCCCGACAAGGCGCTGATCGAGCGATCCATCGAGATCTGGCGGACGCAGTTCCTCAACCTGCTGTTCCGGCCTGAGTCCTAGAGCATCGTGCGGAAAAGTGGGTACCGGTTTTCCGTAAAAACGATGCGAAATCAAAATCTAGAGCGGTGCGCGCGATCCACAACTCGCGCACGACGCTCTAGCGGGCCGCACCAAGCGAGACCGTGAGGATGGCCCGCACGGTTCGCGGCGAGACAGGCGTCAGGAAGCCGGACGCCGCGACGAGATAACCTTCTTCCCCGAGCAGGTTCGAGCCCAGGACACGCAGGTCGGCCTGGCGGCCGGCGAGCGTGAACCGATGGCGCAGGCCGAGATTGAAAGTCGTCACGGCCGGCGCCTTGAAGCTGTTCGCCGTGTCGACCCAGCGCGGGCCGAGATGGCTGACCGTCGCGTCCACCGACCAATTGCGTCCGAACCGGCGCACGATCGTCGCGTTGGCGACAAACTGGGAGACGCCGACATCGTGCGAGCCGACCAGGCCGGCATCGACGAGCGGTCCCGACAGCGCGGAATCGAACGCGACAAGGCCCGCCAGGATGCTGGTTTCATCGTCGAGGTCGCCGGCGATCGAGGCCTCGAAGCCGCGATGGCGCACCTCGCCGACGACGCCGAAGGAACCGTCGAGGCGGAAGCCCTGGCTGGGTTTCGACACGTCGAACAAGGCTGCGATCAAGGTCAGCCGCAGCGAAACGGCGTAGCGCGCGCCGAGCTCGAATTGCTCGGCGTCGACCGGCGGCAGCACTTCCTCGCGGTTGGTCGCGGATTGCGGCGCCGACCCGCTCTCCTCGAGGCCGGTTACCCAGCTGCCGAACAGGGCAAGGCGGTCGGTCAGATTGGCGACGGCCGACAGATTATAGTGCGTCGACTCGCTGGTCCGCTCGTTCGTCGCGCCCGCCGTCGAGAGCACTCTTTTGCGATAGCGCGTGCGGTGGGCCGCGAAGCGCAGCTGGATGCGGTCGCGCCAGGCCAGGCCGTAGCCGGCCGAGGCGGTATATTGCGTGACATTGTCCTCGCCGCGCGTGCCGGACCATGGGCGCTCCGGCACGTCGGGCGGATCGCCGGTCTCGAGGTCGAAAGCGCCCAGCGGAATGGCGAGGCTGGAGGCGAGCCCGGTCGTGGTGCGCCGGCCGCGCAACGACACCGTGATGCGGTTCTCGAAGTCGCCCGTCGTGAACCCGCGCCCCACCCGGATTTCGCCGGTATTGGCGACCTTCCAGTCCCGCTCCGGGGTACGCAGCGTGGTGGCGGTCGCATTCCCTTCGGCGTCCGACGAGATCAGGGTGAAGTCCGCGCCGTCCATCGCAAAGACCGAGCGAAAGGCGGCGGCATCGATGGTGAAGCCGTGCAGTTCGCCATGGTAGAGAAGGCCCAGATTGCTGGTCGTCGCCGCGGTCCGCGCCCAGTCCGGCGAATATTGATGCAGCGCGCGCGCGTTCGGCGGCAGCGCCGCGCCATTGGCGACGATGCCGAAATCCCCGTCATAGTGGCGCTGGTTGACCGAGCCGAACGCCCGCAACAGATGGTCGGGGGCGATCTGCC
The DNA here is from genome assembly GCA_041905385.1 of Allosphingosinicella sp. Lineage (GTDB taxonomy): Bacteria > Pseudomonadota > Alphaproteobacteria > Sphingomonadales > Sphingomonadaceae > Allosphingosinicella. The sequence continues at coordinate 458 of JAYRLF010000499.1, read as the reverse complement.
AGCCGGCGACGGCGCCATAGCTGATGGCCGCGCCTTCATAGCCCTGCGCCAGACGCCACAAGGGACGCCAGATGACGCCGCCGGCGAGGCTGAGCGGCCCCGCCCGTAGCGAGACGTCGCCCTGGGCGACGATCGTGCCGAAATCGCGCAATCCGCCGCCGAGGCGCAGCTCGTTGGCCGGCCCGGCCTCGCGCAGCCGATAGTTCACCACGCCGGTGGGCGAGGGATAAGCGAGCCGCGCGGCGTTCACGCCGACCCGCACGCCTACGCCCGCCAGCACCGTGTCGTCCGGCGGCCCGCCGCGGCTGAAATAGGCATCGTCGATCCGATAGGCGCCGCTGTCGTTGAGGTCGAAGCCGCGCACCTGGCTCTCAGTATAGAGGCCCGATTGCTCGATCCCGGCGCGCTCGCCGAACGCGTCGGCGGCGCTGCTCACGGCATTGTCCTGGATCAAAAGA
>JAYRLF010000498.1:0-2606 GCA_041905385.1 Allosphingosinicella sp. | reverse complement strand
CGAGCACGCGGCGCACCGCCTGGTCGAGATGCGCCATCAGCGAAGGATCGCGATCCAGCCTGGCGCGAAGCGCGCCCGAATAGAGCTGGCTCGCCATGTCGATATCGACGCCGGCGGCGAGCGCGAGCGCGGCGGCCTCGCCGCCGTCGCCGGCGACGCCATGGGCCATCAGCTCGGCGACACCCATCCAGTCGCTGACCACGGGACCGCGCCACCCCCATTGCCCGCGCAACGTTCCGGTGAGCAAAGGCCGGTGGGCGTGCATCGGCACCCCGGCGACGGTGTTGAACGCCGCCATGAACGAACCCGCCCCGGCCTGCGCCGCAGCGTGGAAAGGCGGCAGGTGGACCTCGTTCAAGCTGCGCTCGCTGATATCGGCGCCGTCATAATCCCGTCCGCCCAGCGCCGCGCCATAGGCCGCGAAATGCTTTGCGGTAGCCATGATCGTGCCGGGGGCGGCGAGGTCGTCGCTCTGATAGCCGCGCACCTGCGCCACCGCCATCGCCGCGCCGAGAAACGGATCCTCGCCAGCGGCCTCGACGATCCGGCCCCAGCGCGGATCGGGCGCGGTGTCGACCATCGGCGAGAAGGTCCAGTGGACGCCGGCGGCCGATGCCTCGACCGCTGCGACGCGCGCGGCGCGCTCGACCACTGCCGGATCGAAGCTCGCCGCCATCGCCAGCGGCACCGGGAAGATGGTCCGGTAGCCATGGATGACGTCGAGACCGTAGAGCAGGGGAATGCCGAGCCGCGACTCCTCGACGGCGATTCGCTGCAGTGCGTTCGCTTCCGCCGCGCCGGCGACATTGAGCAATGACCCGATCTCGCCGCGCCTGACCCGCGCGCGCAGCGCATCGTCGATCTGTGAATTGACCGCCTTCTGCCGCCCTCCGGGAAGCTGGACGAGCTGTCCGATCTTCTCCTCGATCGTCATCTGCGACTGCAGGGCTTCTATGCGCGCGGACGCGGCTGGGCCCTGCTGCGGCTGCGCGCCGACGGAAACCGCCGCGACCCAGAACGCTGTCGTTAGCGCTAACAGGAGCTTGCTGACCAATTCGTCCCCCTGCCGTCCGGTCTCCCGAGATTGCGCGCTGTCAGACTTGTGGGCTGGTCGAGACCGTTCGCCCTGGCGAGATCTGAACGCCGCTTCGGATCGGCGGCGCCTGGTAGGCGAGCAGGATAGCGAAGATGCCGAGCCCGAGCGTGACCAGCCAGCTGATCGTGATGCCGCCGACTCGCAGCGGATTGGCGCCGGGCCGGTCCATGCCGAAGACATGGGCCATGCGGGCGAGGATGAACAGGATCGCCGCGCCCCACAGCCAGAGGCTGCCGCCGGTGGCGAGCTCGACCAGCGCGAGCAGGACGAGAGTCAGCGGCACATTCTCCGAGAAATTGGCGTGGGCGCGGATGCGGCGCAGCAGCACTTCGTTCCCGCCATCGCCGACCGCCACCTTGAGCGGCCGTCGCAGCCGGCTGACCCGAAGGCTGAGCCAGACATGGAGAATGGCGGCGGCGCCGGCGATGGTGAGTGTGATCGGCAGGATCATGATGAAACCCCTTCGGGGACCCGTTCGCAGGGGGCGGCGCGGCTTGCAACTGCGGCCGAAATCGCTATAGGCCGCTCCCTTCACGCGAGAGCATCAGGCCGCGAGGCCAGCGGCCGGACGGCCGTTGATTCGTCGACCCGCGATCGCCGCTTCGAAATTCAGTTGATCGGAAACAGGTGCCACCATGGCCGTCCCCAAGAGAAAAACCTCGCCGTCCAAGCGCAACATGCGCCGCAGCCACGATGCGCTGACGGCGACCCAGTATCAGGAATGCCCGAATTGCGGCGAGCTGCGCCTGCCGCACAATGTCTGCCAGAGCTGCGGTCATTATAAGGGCCGTGAAATCCTGAAGACCGAGGCGTAAGTACGACCCCCGACGCCAAAGGGGAGACGGAAAGCGTGAGTGTGACGCCGCGGATCGCCATCGACGCGATGGGTGGCGACAGCGGGCCCGCGGTGATGATCGCCGGCGCCGCGCTTGCCTATCGGCGCCGCGACGATCTGCGCTTCCTCCTGTTCGGCGACGAGTCGGCGATTCGCGCCGAGCTCGATCGCAATCCGGGCCTGTCCGCGGTCAGCGAGATCGTCCACTGCTCCGACGTGATCAGCGGCGACGACAAGCCGAGCCAGGCGATTCGTCGCGCCAAGACCAGCTCGATGGGCCGCGCCATCGCCGCCGTGAAGGAAGGCGAGGCGCAGGCGACGGTCTCGGGCGGCAATACCGGCGCGATGATGGCGATGGCCAAGCTCGCGCTGCGGACCATGCCGGGCATCGACCGGCCGGCGCTCGCCGCTTTGCTGCCGACCCTGGGCGACAATGATGTGGTCATGCTCGATCTCGGCGCCAATACCGAGTGCGACACCAACAATCTGGTGCAGTTCGCGGTGATGGGCGCCGCTTATGCGCGGGTCGTGCTCGAGCTCGACCGGCCGCGCGTGCAATTGCTCAACATCGGCACCGAGGAATTGAAAGGCACGGACGAATTGAAGGCGGCCGCCGCGGTCCTGCGCGAATCCACCCACCTGCACATGAGCTTCGACGGTTTCATCGAGGGCGAC
>JAYRLF010000497.1:0-2611 GCA_041905385.1 Allosphingosinicella sp. | reverse complement strand
CCGCGCTCTCGCCGACGCCCGGCACGGCGTCGAGCGCCAGCTCGATCTCCTTGGGATAGATGTTGAAGCCGCCGGCGATGATCAGGTCCTTGGCGCGGCCGACGATTCTGACCCGGCCTTCTTCGTCCATCACCGCCATGTCTCCGGTGACGAAATAACCGTCGGGCCGCATCTCCTCGGCGGTCTTGTCGGGCTGGCACCAATAGCCCTTGAACAGGTTCGGTCCCTTGATCTCGAGCACGCCGGTCTCGCCGCGCGGCAGCGCGCGGCCGGAGGCGTCGGCGACGCGGGCCGAGACCCCCGGCAGCGGGAAGCCCACCGTGCCCGGGAGGCGCACGCCGTCATAGGGATTGGAGCAGATCATCCCAGCCTCGGTCATGCCGTAGCGTTCGAGGATGCGATGGCCGGTCGCCGCCTCGAAATCAGCGAAGGTCGATTCGAGCAGCGGCGCCGATCCGCTGACGAAAAGCCGCATGCCTGAGGTGGCCGCGCGGGTCAGGCGGGGATGCGCGGCGAGGCGGACATAGAAGGTCGGCACGCCCATCAGGATGGTCGCGCGGGCAAGGTCGTCGAGGACGGCGTCGGCCGAGAAGCTCCGGTGCCACAACATGGTCGAGCCGTTGAGCAGCGCGCCGTGCAGCGCCACGAACAGGCCGTGGACATGGTAGATCGGCAAAGCGTGGATCAGCACGTCGCCGGCCTGCCAGCGCCAATAGTCCTTCAGCACCAGCGCGTTCGAGGCGAGATTGTCGTGGCTCAGCATCGCGCCCTTGGAGCGGCCGGTGGTGCCGGATGTGTAGAGGATCGCGGCGAGATCGTCGGGGCCGCACGCGACGGCCCCGAAGGCGCCCGAGGCCTGAGCGGCGAGGTCCTCGATCGCGATCAGCCGCGCGCCGCCGGCAGTCGGCGCCAGCGAGTCCAGGCGGGCGCGATCGCAGACGATGACGAAGGGCTCGGCGTCGCCGACGAAATAGCCGACTTCGGCCGGCGTGTAGGCGGTGTTGAGCGGGACATAGACCAGGCCGGCGCGCAGGCTGGCGAAATAGAGCAGAGCGCCGTCGACCGATTTCTCGGCCTGGACGAGCAGCCGGTCGCCCGGCGCCGCGCCGAGCCTGGCCAGCGCGTTCGCCCAGCCGGCGACGGCGGCGTCGAGCTGATCGTAGCGCAGCATGGTCTGGCCGTCCTCGACGAAGACGGGGGTGTCGCCGGCTTGGACCGCGGCGGCTGCGATCAGTTCGTAAAGGTTGGCGGACATATTGCCGCCTCTTCACAGTTCGCCGGGACAGTGCAAGCCAGGTCGATGCGCCGCGGCGGAGGCCGGGGACCAGACTGACCGACGTACTGGGTCCCGGCCTTCGCCGGGACGCAGCAATGTCAGATCGCCTGCTTCAGGGCATCGACCAGGTCGGTCTTTTCCCAGGTGAACAGGTCATTGGCTGGGGTGCGGCCGAAATGGCCGTAGGCGGCGGTCGGCACGTAGATCGCCTTGTTGAGGCCGAGATGGGTGCGGATGCCCTTCGGGGTCAGCCGGACCAGCTCGGGCAGGACCTCCTCGAGCCGCGCCGCGCTGACGCCGTTCGACTCGGTGCCGTGCAGGTCGACATAGAGCGACAGCGGCTCGGCGACGCCGATCGCATAGGAGAGCTGGATGGTGCAGCGGCGGGCGAGGCCGGCGGCGACGATATTCTTGGCGAGGTAGCGGCTGACATAAGCGGCCGAGCGGTCGACCTTGGTCGGATCCTTGCCGCTGAACGCGCCGCCGCCATGCGGTGCGGCGCCGCCATAGGTGTCGACGATGATCTTGCGGCCGGTCAGGCCGGCGTCGCCGTCCGGGCCGCCAATCTCGAACAGGCCGGTCGGGTTGACGAAGATCGCGTCGTCGTCGTTCGGCATCCAGCCCGCCGGCAGCACGTCGGCGAATACGCCCTTCACATAGTCGCGCAGCTTGGCCTGGTCGTAGCCCTTGGCGTGCTGAGTCGACACGACCAGCTTCACCGCGCGCACCGGCCGGTCGTTCTCGAATGCGAGCGTGACCTGGCTCTTGCTGTCCGGCTCGAGAAATTCGGCGCCGCCGCCATGACGATCCTCGGCGAGCCGCTCGAGGATGCGGTGCGAATAATGGATCGTCGCCGGCATCAGGTCCGGCGTCTCGTCGCAGGCATAGCCGAACATGATGCCCTGGTCGCCGGCGCCTTCGTCCTTGTTGCCGGCTTCGTCGACGCCGACCGCGATGTCGGCCGACTGGCCGTGCAGGTGGCAGGCGAAATCGGCATATTGCCAGTGGAAGCCGTGCTGCTCGTAACCGATCTTCTTGACGATGCCGCGCGCCGCTTCCTCGATCTCAGGAATGGTCGGGGTCACGTCCTCGCGGCAGCGGACCTCGCCGGCGAGCACGATGCGGTTGGTGGTGACCAAAGTCTCGCAGGCGACGCGCGCCTCGGCGTCGCGGCCGATGAAGAGATCGACCACCGCATCGGAAATCTGGTCTGCGACCTTGTCCGGATGGCCTTCGGACACCGATTCGGACGTGAAGAGATAATTGCTGCGCATCGCTGGAATTGGTCCTTCGCGTAGGAATTGCGGATATAAAGATATCCTTATGTGTGCGCGC
>JAYRLF010000496.1:0-2613 GCA_041905385.1 Allosphingosinicella sp. | reverse complement strand
CTGCCGAGGATCGTGTCGTCGCCGGCGCCGCCATCGAGGACCAGCTTGATCACTCCGGCCGGGACCGTGGTCGCGGTGATCCCGTCATTGCCGCCAAGGCCGTTGATGACGAGCGTGTCGTTGGCGCCTTCGGAAGCGGCGATGTCGACCCGGGCCGAGAGGCCCAGCAGCGATGCATTTCCGCCCGCGCCGAAGACGTCGATCACGTCGTCGCCGTTGGTGGCGTTGACGTTCACGATGTCGGCGGCGCCGTCGCCGGCGGTTCCGCCGAGCGTGCCGGACAGGTTGACCTTGACCAGATTGACGTCGGTGCCGGTGAGGTCGTTGACGACCAACTGATCGGTGCCGCCGAGCGCGTTGACCTCCAGCGTCTCCATGTCGTCGAGGTCCATGACGATATTGCCGAGATTGCGGGTGAAGAGCACCCGCGCCCCATTGGCCGAGGCGGCGAAGACTTCGTTGCCGGCCGAGCCGTTGAACAGCAATGTATCGGTCCCGGCGCCGCCCTCGACCACGTCGCTGCCGTCGCCCGGATCCCACTGGAACACGTCCGCGCCGTCGCCCAGCAAGGCGGTGTCATTGCCCTGCTGGCCGTCGATGAAATCGTTGCCGACCCCGCCGATCAGCAGGTCGGCGCCGTTGCTGCCGAGGATCGTGTCGTCGCCCGCGCCGCCGTCGACGGTGACGCTGATCAAAGCGGCGAGGTTGCCGGTCGCCGAGAAGCGGTCATTGCCGCCGTTCATGCTGAGCTCGATCTTCTCCATCGTGCCCATGTCGAGCGAGAAGGGCGCGGGATCGAGCCGATCGAACCGGGTGCGCGTGCCGTTGGCGGTGAGGGTGAAGACCTCGTCGCCGCCGCCGCCATTGACCTCGGTCGTGTCGGTGCCGGCGCCGCCCTCATAGAGGTCGGTGTCGTCGCCCGGATTCCAGATGAAGCGGTCATTGCCCGATTCGCCGAACACCTGGTCGTCGGCATCACCGCCGGTCAGGACGTCGTCACCGGCGCCGCCATAGAGGAAGTCGAAGCCGCCCTTGCCGAGCAGCACGTCATTGTCGGCCTGGCCGAACAGCTGGTCGCCGCCCGATCCGCCGGTCAGCGTGTCGTTGCCGGCGCCGCCGAACAGATTGGCGCGTGGCAGCGCGCCGCTGGCCTCGTTGAGCGCGATCACATCATTGCCGCTTTGGCCGAAGGCGCTGATCAGGCTGGTATTGGCGACCGTGGGGGTGCCGCCCTTGATGCCGATTTCGCCGCCATTGATCAGGATCTTGCCCGCGGCGTCGCGGCTGAAGGTGAAGGCGTTGGCCAGATCGTTGCCGATCAGGGACAATTGACCGAGCGAGAATTGCCCGAACAGCTTCGGGCCTGCGGCGCTGAACGCGTCGAGGTCGTTGGGCTGGGCGCCCTCTGCCTTGTTCTTGTTACTCATCGTGAATGACTCCCTTTCAATCGCCGTCGGGGGGTGCGGCGAGCGGGAGGCGCTTTGGCCGTGCGATCGTCTCAGTCGGATGTCGCGGAGCCGGCAAAAGTGTTTCAATTGTTACGGCGGGCGGCGCTTGCGACCGGCATTGCGCTCGGCTCGCTCAAATCCGGCCGCGACGGCCGCCTCGTCGTCGTCAGCGACGATCTCGCCTGGTGCGCCGACGCGCGCCATCTCGCGCCGACGCTGCAGGCGGCGCTCGACAAGTGGGCGACGATCGAGCCGCAATTGCGGCTGCTCGCTACCGATCTCGCCCATGACGTGATCCCCAAGGAGCGCTTCCACGAACGCGAAGCCGACGCGCCGCTGCCGCGCGCCTATCAATGGGCCGACGGCTCGGCCTATGTGAACCATGTCGCCCTGGTCCGGCAGGCGCGCGCCGCCGAGATGCCGGAAAGCTTCTGGACCGATCCGCTCATGTATCAGGGCGGCTCCGACGAGATGCTTGGCCCCCGCGACCCGATCCCGCTCGCCGACGAAGCATGGGGCTGCGATCTTGAGGCCGAGGTGGTGGTGGTGACCGGCGACGTGCCGCGCGGCGTCAGCCGCGAGGAGGCGCTCGATCACATCTTGCTGGTCGGGCTCGTCAACGACGTGAGCTTGCGCAACCTGATCCCGCCCGAGCTCGCCAAGGGTTTCGGCTTCGTCCAGTCCAAGCCCGCCTCTGCCCTTTCGCCGGTCTTCGTCACCCCCGACGCGCTCGGGGACCGCTGGCAGGACGGCAAATTGCACGGCGCGCTCAAGGTTGACCTCAACGGCAATGCCTTCGGCCGGGCCGATGCCGGCGAGGACATGACCTTCGATTTCGGCACGTTGATCGCCCATTTGGCAAAGACGCGGAACCTCGGCGCCGGCACGATCATCGGCTCCGGCACCGTCTCCAACCGCGACGCCGACGGCGGCCCCGGCAAGCCGGTCGACCGCGGCGGCAAGGGCTATTCCTGCCTGGCCGAGATCCGCACCGTCGAGACCATCCTCGACGGCAAGCCGGCGACGCCGTTCCTGCGGCACGGCGACACCGTCCGGATCTGGATGGACGACGACAAGGGCCATCCGATCTTCGGGGTGATCGAGCAGGAAGTCGTGGCGGGCTGACCACAATCATCCCCTCCCCTTTAGGGGAGGGGCGTAGGGG
>JAYRLF010000495.1:0-2614 GCA_041905385.1 Allosphingosinicella sp. | reverse complement strand
CGAGGAGGACGTCGCGCTCGCTGAGCGGCTGCTTCGCTCCGAAGGCTATTATGACGGCGCCGCGACCTCCTCGATCGAGCAACTGCCCGATCAGCCGGGCCAGCTGCGCGTCACGATCACAGCGGTCGCCGGCAATCGCTACAGCCTCGGCGAAATCCGCATCACCGGCGCCGACACGGTGCCGCCCGGGCTCGCCCGCGATGCGCTCGCGCTCGAGACCGGCGCGCCGATCGTCGCCGCCGACGTCGAGGCGGCGGAGGCGAATGTGCTGCTGCGGCTGCCCCAGCAGGGCTATCCGTTCGCCGAGGTCGGGCTGCGCGACATCGAGCTCGATCCGCAGACCCGGCTCGGCGCCTACACCTTGCCGGTCGAGACGGGACCGCGCGCGCGCTTCGGCGGCTTCGTCACCGAGGGCGATCCGGTGTTCGACACCCGCCATATCGGCGTGCTGTCGCGGTTCGACCGCGGCGAGCTCTACGATCGGCGCAAGGTCGACGATCTGCGCGAGGCGATGGTCTCGACCCGCCTGTTCGACAGCGTCTCGGCCGAGCCGATCCGCACCGGCGAGATCGCCGAGGACGGCACCGAATATGTCAACATCCTGGTCCGCCAGGACCGAGGGCCGCCGCGCTCGCTCGACGCCAGCGCAGGCTACAGCACCGGCGAGGGGCTGCGGCTCGAAGGCGCCTGGGAGCATCGCAACCTGTTCCCGCCGGAAGGCTCGCTGCGGATCGCGGCGATCGCCGGCACCGCCGAGCAGAATCTCTCGGTCCGCTTCCGGCGCAACAATTGGGGCAAGCGCGACCGCGCCATCCTGCTCCAGTTCGAGGCCGGCCAGCGCGATTATGAGGCGTTCCAGGGCTACACGACCCGGCTCTATGGCCTGGTCACCCGTGAATCGACGCCGATCTGGCAGAAGCGCTGGACCTATGCGGTCGGCGCGGAGATCCTCGCCACCAACGAAAGCCGCGACGGCCGTGCCCGCCTGTCGCTGAGCGACGCCTATTTCATCGGCGGCCTGATCGGCCAGCTCGGCTATGACCGATCGAACAGCCTGCTCGATCCGACCCGCGGCTTCCGGCTGCTCGGCCGCGTCAATCCCGAAGCATCGCTCGGCAATGGCAGCGACTTCTATTTCCGCAGCCTGATCGAGGGCAGCGCTTATTATCCTGCCGGCGACTTCGTCCTCGCCGGCCGCTTCCGCTTCGGCTCGATCGTCGGCATCGCCCGCGACGACCTCGCGCCGTCGCGGCGCTTCTATGCCGGCGGCGGCGGCTCGGTGCGCGGCTTCGGCTTCCAGGAATTGGGGCCGCGCGATGCCAACAACGTTCCGCTCGGCGGCCGCAGCCTGACCGAATTCGCGCTCGAGGGGCGCTACCGTTTCGGCAATTATGGCGCGGTCGCCTTCGTCGACGCCGGCCAGGTCTATGAGAGCCAATATCCGCGGTTCAGCGACCTGCGCTTCGGGGTCGGCGTCGGCGGCCGGCTCTACACTAATTTCGGTCCGATCCGGCTCGACGTCGCGACGCCGCTCGACCGGCGGCCGGGCGAGGCGCGAATCTCGATCTACGTCTCGATCGGGCAGGCCTTCTGATGGCCGCCGCGCCGCCCGTCGACGAGGTGATCGTCCGCCGCCGCCATCCGGCAGTCACGATCGCGAAATGGACGGGCATCGGCCTGCTTTCGGTGCTGCTGCTGATCGGCGCCTTCCTGGTCTGGCTCAACACCGATCCGGGCCGGCGCTTCCTGGTCCGCCAGATCAATGCCTTCGAGACCGTCTCGGGGCTGCAGGTCGGGGTCGAGCGGATCGAAGGCTCGATCTTCGGCGAGATGACGCTTCATGGCGTCACCTTGAGCGACCCGCGCGGCCGGTTCTTCAGCGCACCGCGCGCCGAGCTCGACTATCGGCCGCTCGCATACATCCGCAATCATATCGACATCCGCGCGCTGGTGATTCCCGCGGCGCGATTGTGGCGGCTGCCCGAATTGCGGGCGGGCGATCCGAACGCGCCCTTGCTCCCGGACATCGACATCGACGTCGGCCGGCTGTCCGTCCAGCGGCTGCTGATCGACCCGGCCGTGACCGGGCGCCGGCACCTGCTCGCCTTCGACAGCCGAATCCGCGCGACCGACGGCCGCGCCGAGCTCGGCCTCGACCTGCGTTCCCTGACCGCGCCGGGCTTTGCCGGCGGCGACCGGCTGGTGATGCGGCTCGACGCGGTTCCCGCTGAGAATCGGCTCGACCTTGCGATGGCGGTGCGAGCGCCGCGGACGGGCTTCATCGCCGGCGCGAGCGGGATCGACCGCGACCTGATCGCCCAGGTGGAGGGCAGGGGCGACTGGGCGAACTGGCAGGGCCGTGCCCAGGCGGCGCTGAACGGCCGCGGTTTCGCCAATCTCGTCATCGGCGGGCGTAACGGCACCTTCACCGTTCAGGGTCCGATCCGCCCCGGCCTGATCATCGAGGGGCCGATTGAGCGGCTGGCCGGCCCGGTGACGCTGATGAACCTGGTCACCACCTTCGAGCAGCGCCGCGCCGACATGCGGCTGCGGCTGAGCAGCCGCGCGCTCGCCGTTGCCGCGGAAGGCGTGGCCGATCTGGGCCGCAACCAGT
>JAYRLF010000494.1:0-2619 GCA_041905385.1 Allosphingosinicella sp. | reverse complement strand
GATGATCAGGTCGATCGCACCGTCGAGGCCGGCCAGCATCATCCCGACCGCGTCGCGATCCGCGACACGCACGAGCTGGACCGCGGCGTCCGGAAGGCCGGCGGCGGCCAGGCCGTCGGCCAGCGCCGCATGTATGGCGAGTGCGCTGCGCAGCGCCTCGGAGCCGGTGCGCAGGATCAGCACATTGGCCGAGCGCAGGCAGATGGCGGCGGCATCGGCGGCGACGTTGGGCCGGCTCTCGCAGATCATGCCGATGACGCCGATCGGGGTACGCACACGGGCGATGTCGAGGCCGTTCGGCCGGGTCCAGCGCGCCATCTCCTCGCCGACCGGATCGGGCAGGTCGGCAACGACCTCCAGCGATCGTGCGATTCCTTCGAGCCGCGCCTCGTCGAGCCGCAGCCGGTCGACCAGGCCGGTGGCGGCGGCGACATCGGCCTGATTGGCGGCCAGGATCGCATCCCGCCGTGCGCGCAGCGCCCGCGCCGCGGCGCAAATAGCCTCGCTGCGCTGAGCTGCCGGGGCCAGGCGCAGGACCGAGGCCGCCTCGCGCGCGGCGCGGCCCATCGCCGCCATCTGCGCCGCGAGCGTCACAACAGCACCAGATCGTCGCGGTGGATCAATTCGTCGGGACCGCGCCAGCCGAGCTTCTCCTCGATCCGCGCGCTCGGCAGGCCGAGGATCGCGGCCGCCTCGGTCGCGGCATAAGCGGCGATGCCACGGCCGATCTCGGCCCCGGCGGGATCGCATATGGCAAGGCAGGCGCCGCGCTCGAAGCTGCCGTCGAGCCTCGTTATGCCGGCGGGAAGCAGGCTCTTGCCGGCCTGCAATGCCGCGACCGCGCCGGCATCGATCGTCACCGTCCCGGCCGGCGCCAGGCTGCCGGCAATCCATTGCTTGTAGGCGCTCGCCGGCGATCCGAGCGCGGGGATCACGGTCGAGCGGGCGCCCGCGAGCCGCGCCAGCGGATGGTCGTCGCGGCCGCTGGCGATGATCGTCGCGCAGCCGAAGGCGCGGGCGATCCGCGCCGCGGCGAGCTTGCTGCGCATGCCGCCGGTGCCGACGCCGTCGCCGCGGGCCGGGCCGGCAAAGCCCTCCGCCTCGGCGTCGATCTCCTCGAGCCTGGGGATATGGCGCGCCGCGGGATCGCGGGCCGGATCGCCCGTATAGAGGCCGTCGACGTCGGACAGGAGGATCAGCAGGTCGCTGCGCGCCAGCTGGGCGACCCGCGCCGAAAGCCGGTCATTGTCGCCATAGCGCAGCTCTTCGGTGGCGACGCTGTCATTCTCGTTCACCACCGGCAGCACGCCGCGCGCGAGCAACGTCTCCAGCGTCGCGCGCGCATTGAGCCAGCGCCGCCGTGCCTCCGTGTCGCCGATCGTCAGCAGCAGCTGGGCGGTGGCGATGCCGTGCGCCGACATCGCGCGGTCCCAGGCCTGCATCAGCAGAGGCTGCCCGGTCGCGGCGGCGGCCTGCTTGACGTCGAGCCGGACCGACCGGGACAGGCCGAGCCGCGCGCGGCCGAGCGCCACCGCGCCCGACGACGCGACGATCAGCTGCTTGCCCGAGCGGCGCAAGTCGGCGAGATCCGCGGCGACGCTAGCGAGCCAGTCCTCGCGCATCTCGGCCACGTCGCTGCGGATCAACAGTGACGAGCCGATCTTGACCGTGACGCGACGCGCCGCCGCCAGCAGGGCAGCCGCTTCATTCGCGTCGGTCATGGCCGCAGGTTTCGCCATGGCAGGACCGAAGCCGTGCTGCAGCGCGGAATCAAGAGCAACCGCGCAATGCGGCCGGATTAGCAATTCCGTTCCAAGAAAGGCGGGCGGATTAGAGTGTGGTTAGGCCGCGCTGCGCAGCTCGGTCACGTCAATCGCTGCGCCGTCCATCTGTTCGATACGGCCGATCAGCATCTCGATCTGGCGGCCGTTGGCGTCGATCCGCGCCTGACCCGCCCGGACGGCGTCGTTCAGCGCCTCTCCCGGCGTCTCGCGCCACGTCCCGGCCAAAGCCGGCGTGCAGTAACGGTAGCGCATCATGGCGGCCTCGTTCCGGTTCACCTCCCTGCCGCTTTAACCGAGATCAAGCGCAGCTTCTTCTCAGTAGAAATACGGCAAGGTGTGATTCAGAGCCTGTTTGGAAATGCGCGGAAGAGCGCATTTCGAGGCGCCGAAAGGCGCATTTCCAAACAGGCTCTCACCCCGCCAGGGTTGCGACCGCAGCCTCGAACAGCTCGCGGGTCGCAGCGGCAAGGATCTCGCCCTTGCCGAGATCGTCGCCGCCCTGCCAGTTGCCGACGACGCCGCCGGCGCCGCGGATCACGGGCACCAGCGCATGATAATCGTGCGGCTTGAGGCTGTTCTCGGCGACCAGGTCGATTCCTCCTGCGGCGAGCCGGGCATAGGCATAAGCGTCGAAACCGTAGCGGGTCAGGCGCGTCGCCCGGCGCAGCCGTTCGAACGACGCCGCTTCGTCCGCAGCGAACAGATAGGGATCGGTGGTCGCGAGCCGGGCCTCGGCCAGGCTGCGGCAGCCGCTGGTCCGCAGCGCGCGTTCGCCGCCGGCCGTGATCAGCCGGCGGCCCGCGCCGTCGCCGAGCTAGCGCGCGCCGACCATCCG
>JAYRLF010000493.1:0-2624 GCA_041905385.1 Allosphingosinicella sp. | reverse complement strand
GATCGAGGCTCCCGGCACCCGTCGCGGATCCCCGCGATGTACATACATGAACCGCGCGGCCGTTCCGGCTCGAACCGGACGAGCCTCTATGACGAAATCACCGGCAAGATCCTCGCCGAGTTGGAAGCCGGCCGGCTTCCCTGGGTCCAGCCGTGGGGCACGGCCGCGGCTAAGGCGCCACTCGCCATGCCGAAGAACGCCGCTACCGGGCGCGGCTACTCGGGCGTCAACGTACTGATCCTCTGGGGCGCCGTCGTCCAGCGCGGCTTTCCTTGTCAGAGTTGGCTGACCTTCCGCCAGGCGCTGTCGCTCGGCGGCCATGTACGGCGCGGCGAGCACGGCACCACCGTCGTCTATGCCGACCGCTTCATCCCCGACGATGAGAAACGACGCGCCAGCGAGACGGGCGAGGACGCGCAGGCGATCCCCTTCCTGAAGCGCTTCACGGTCTTCAACGCCTCGCAATGCGAGGGGCTTCCCGACGATCTCGCCGTGGTGGCGCCACCGCCCGAGCCCGGCCTGATCGAGCCGAAGGTGGAAGCGCTGATCAAGGCGAGCGACATCGACTTCCGCATCGGAGGCGATCGCGCCTTCTACGTGCCGGCGCACGACTATGTGCAGGTGCCGCCGCCCCAAGCCTTCTTCGAGCCGATCAACTGGCACCGAACCGCGCTCCACGAATGCTCCCATGCCAGCGGCGCGGCGCATCGCCTGAACCGCGACCTCTCCGGATCCTTCGGCTCGAAGAAGTACGCGTTCGAGGAGCTGGTCGCCGAGATCTCGGCGGCGTTCTGCTGCGCGGCGCTCGGCATCGTGCCGACCGTCCGGCACGCCGATTACATAGGCTCCTGGGCCGAGGTCCTGCGCGAGGACAATCGCGCCATCGTCCGCGCGGCGTCGCAGGCCAGCAAGGCGGCTGATTGGCTGCTGGGTTTCCTGCCGTCGGACGATCAATCCGTCTCCCTGGCCTCCCGTGACGACGTCGATGAAATGACGGCGGCGGCCTGACGCCCCCGCGCGCATCCATGCAAGCGCAGTCCCGCTTCTCTGGCTTTCCGGTTCTACGGCCGGGACAGAGGAAGAGGGCTGCGCCGGTCTTCGTGACGGGTTGGAGGCCGAGAGAGAGGCTTTCGGCCGCCCGTCGCGGAGACTATCGCGATGGCTACTGCCGTTCAGAAAATCACCCTGTCGTCCTCGCGCGACATTCCCTTCAACAAGCTGGTGCTGTCCCAGGCCAACGTCCGGCGCGTGAAGGCCGGCGTCTCGATCGAGGAGCTGGCCGAGGACATCGCCCGGCGCACGCTGCTTCAGAGCCTCAACGTCCGGCCGCTCCTCAATGCCGAAGGCACCGAGACCGGCATGTTCGAGATTCCGGCCGGCGGCCGCCGCTACCGGGCGCTCGAACTGCTGGTCAAGCAGAAGCGCCTGGCCAAGACCGCGCCCGTGCCCTGCGTCGTGCGCGATCCGGCGACCGACATCCTCGCCGAGGACGACTCGCTCGCCGAGAACATCCAGCGCGCGCCGCTCCATCCGCTCGACCAGTTTCGCGCCTTCCAGGCCATGCGCGAGAAAGGCCGCTCCGAGGAGGACATCGCCGCGGCGTTCTTCACCACGGTCAACATCGTGAAGCAGCGCCTGCGGCTCGCCAGCGTCTCGCCGAAACTGCTCGACATCTATGCCGAAGACGGCATGTCGCTGGAGCAGTTGATGGCCTTCACCGTCAGCACCGATCACGCCCGCCAGGAGCAGGTCTGGGAGGCAATCGCCGGCTCCTGGTCGAAGGAGCCCTATCAGATCCGCCGAATGCTCACCGAGAAAACCGTCCGCGCCTCTGACCGCAGGGCGGTGTTCGTCGGCCTCGATGCCTATGAGGCGGCGGGCGGCATTGTGCTGCGCGATCTCTTCCAGCAGGACGACGGCGGCTGGCTCGAGGACGTCGGGCTGCTGGACAGCCTGGTCGCCGAAAAGCTCAAGGCCCAAGCCGAGACAATCGCCGCCGAAGGCTGGAAGTGGATCGAGGTCGCGACCGACTTCCCCTATGGGTACAGCTACGGGCTGCGCAAACTCGACGGCGAGATGGCGGACCTGACGGCCGAGGAGCAGGCGACGATCGACGCGCTCAACGCCGAATACCAGAAGCTCGAAGCCGAATATGAGGACGCCGACGAGCTGCCCGACGAGGTGGACGAGCGACTCGGCGAGATCGAGAGGGCGCTCGCCGCCTTCGACGAACGTCCGGTCATTTTCGAGCCCACCGACATCGCCCGCGCCGGCGTGTTCGTCAGCATCGGCGCCGATGGCAGGCTCTCGGTCGATCGCGGCTATGTCCGTCCCGAGGACGAAGCTCCCGTCGTCGAACCTGGGCAAGACGCCGACGGCGAAACAGAGGTCGCCGGCCAGGACGGCGCTGAGGCCGGAGCGCCTGCCGCCCAGCGCGCGGTCATCACGATCGGCGGCCGGCCGTCCGAGCCGGAGGAGGACGAGGACGATACCGTCAAGCCGCTGCCTGAGCGGTTGGTGGTGGAACTGACCGCCCATCGCACGCTGGCGCTGCGCGATGCAGTGGCCAAGAATCCGCATGTCGCCCTGACCGCGCTGCTGCACAAACTCGTCGTCGACACCTT
>JAYRLF010000059.1:2349-14808 GCA_041905385.1 Allosphingosinicella sp. | reverse complement strand
AGCGCGCTGCGATCGATCTGCGGCAGCACATTTTTTCCCGCCAGCAAGGCGGCCAGAATGAGTTCCATGACAAATCCCCCCGGAGACGACCTCCGCGACACCCTCGTAATAATACTATGGTAAAGAAGCCGTTAACCAAAGTTACCGTCGCGCGCCCCACGGGCGCTTGCGCCGCCACCATCAGGCGGGCAAGGCGACGGCGGGAGGGCCTCAGGAGTGCGCGACGAGGATCTGGCGGCACGGCTGGCGGGCGAGGCGGGGCGGCTGCTGATCGAGCTTCGCGACGGCTCGATGCTCGAGGGCGCGGCGCTCGGCAAGGTTGCCGACAAGGTCTCGAACGCCTTCATCCTGTCGGCGCTGCGGCAATGGCGGCCGGAGGACGCGATCCTGTCCGAGGAGAGCTGCGACGATCACAGCCGGCTGTCGCACGAGCGGGTCTGGATCATCGATCCGCTCGACGGGACCCGCGAATATAGCGAGGGCCGGCCCGACTGGGCGGTCCATATCGCGCTCGCGGTGGGCGGGGCGCCGCGGCTCGGCGCCGTCGCGGTGCCGATGCGCGGCCAGGTCTTCCGCTCCGACGGCGAAAGGATGCCGCTGCTTGCGACCGAGCGCCGGCCACTGATGCTGGTCAGCCGGACGCGGCCGCCGGCCATGGCGGCGGAGCTGGCGGACTGGCTCGGCGCCGAGATGATGGAGATGGGCTCGGCCGGCGCCAAGGCGATGGCGGTCGTCGCCGGCGAGGCCGACCTCTATTTTCACGCCGGCGGCCAGCACGAATGGGACAATTGCGCGCCCGCGGCGGTCGCGCTCGGCCTCGGCCTGCACGCCAGCCGCATCGATGGCGCGCCGCTCCGCTACAACCGCGCCGACACGCTCGTCCCCGACCTGGTGATCGCCCGCGCCGACCTCGCGCCGCGGATCCTCCATTTCACTCAGAGATAGTCGCGCAGCGCCTGCCAGCGGGCGAGCTTGGCCGCGAAGGGCAGGGTGTAGGCCGGGCTGCTCGACGGCAGGTCGATCAGGGTGACGCGCTCGACACCATCGAGCGCGCGCCGGCCGACCTTCGCCGAGGTGCCGCCATTGAACGCGATCGCCTTGAGCATCGGTAGCGTTCCGGCCAGTGTCTTCAGGTCGCTCGCCACATGCAGCCGGATGTTGGCGTCGAGGCTGCCTTCGCGGGTTGCGCTGGCGACCGTGTCCCACAGGCCGACGCCGGCATCGAGCAACGCCTCCAGCCGCGCCTGATAGTCGAGCGCGGCGAGGTCGCGCCCGACGACTTCCCCCATTAACCGCCAGAACTGGTTCTGCGGATGGGCATAATAACGTTGCCGCGCCAGCGAGACCGCGCCGGGCAGGCTACCGAGAACGAGCAGACGGGTGTCGGGCCGGGTGACGGGTGGAAAGCAATGGTGCATGAGACGGACATGAAGATCGAAGGCGGCTGCCATTGCAAGAAGGTCCGGTTCGAGGCGGAGGTTCCGCAGGCGGTCGACGTGCTCGACTGCAATTGCTCGATCTGCGCCGCCACCGGATTCAGGCATCTGATGGTGGCGCATGGCGATTTCCGGCTGCTGAGCGGTGCGGATGACCTGGTGAGCTACCGGTTCGGCACCGGCGCGGCCAATCACCTGTTCTGCGGCACCTGCGGCGTGAAGAGCTTCTACCAGCCGCGCTCCCATCCCGAGGCGTGGAGCGTGAACCTCAATGCGCTCGACGACGCGAGCGGGCTTGTCGTGACCGTCACCGCGTTCGACGGCCGTAACTGGGAGCAGGCGCGCGCGTCGCTCGACTGACTTGCTCCGCGAAGCGAACCGCCTACAACCCGTCCAAACAAGGGGAGGGGATGATGGCCGAAGCGGTTGCCGCCGATTATGTGATCGACGCTAAGCGCGATCGGCTGGTCATCTTCGCCTCGACCCTCGGCACCGTGTTCGAGTGGTACGACTTCTTCATCTACGGCACGCTCGCAGCGGTGATCGGCCGGCAATTCTTCCCGGCTGGCAACGAGACCGCCCAGTTCCTGCTCGCGCTCGCCTCCTTCGCGGTCGGATTCGGCGTCCGACCGATCGGCGCGATCCTGTTCGGCATTCTCGGCGACAAGCTCGGGCGCAAATACACTTTCCTCGTCACCATTACCCTGATGGGCATCGCGACCGCAGCCGTCGGCCTGGTGCCGAGCTATGCGGCGATCGGCATCGCGGCGCCGATCATCCTGGTGACCCTGCGGGTGCTGCAGGGGCTGGCGCTCGGCGGCGAATATGGCGGCGCCGCGATCTATGTCGCCGAGCATGCGCCGCAGAACAAGCGCGGCTTTTACACGAGCTTCATCCAGGCCGGCGTGATCGGCGGCTTCCTGCTTTCGGTCGCGGTGGTGCTGATCTCGGAATGGTTCGTCGACCAAGCGGCTTGGGTCGAATGGGGCTGGCGCATTCCGTTCCTCTTCTCGGTCGTGCTGCTCGCCGTATCGCTCTGGGTGCGGCTGAAGCTCAAGGAGAGCCCGGTCTTCCAGGCGATGAAAGAGGCCGGCGAGACGGCGCGCAACCCGCTGCGTGAGAGCTTCAAGGGAAAGCGCCAGCTCAAGATGATCATGGTCGCTTTGTTCGGCATCGCGGCCGGCCTCACCGTGATCTGGTACACGGCCCAGTTCCAGGCGCTCTATTTCCTCCAGAACGCGCTCAGGATCGACGACACCGCGGCGCGGGCGATGATCGCGGTCGCGGCGACGTTCAGCATGTTCTGGTTCATCCTGTTTGGCTGGCTGTCGGACAAGATCGGGCGGAAGACGCCGATCGTCACAGGCTATGTGCTGACCATCCTGCTGCTCTTCCCTCTGTTCCACTGGATGGCGTCGGCCGCCAATCCGGAGCTTGCACGGGCGATCGAGCGCAATCCGGTCACCGTCCAGGGCACCAATTGCGACTATAACGTCTTCGCTTCGGGACAGCAGGCGACGCCGTGCGGCCGTGCGCTGCACGAGCTCACCCGCCGCGGCATCGCCTATACGATCCTCGAGGCGCCGGGCTGGCGCGGCGACACCTATCAGGTCCGGATCGGCAACCAGGTGGTCAACGCCGAGACCGCGGCGACGCTCGATCCGGCGCTGGAGCAGGCCGGCTACCGCGCCGCCAAGAGCGAGCCACCGTTGGGGCGCGCGGTGCAAGTCGTCCTCGCGATCATCGTCATCGGCTTCCTGTCGGGGATGACCTACGGCCCGGTCGCGGCACTGCTCGTCGAGATGTTCCCGGCGCGGATCCGCTACACCTCGCTGTCGGTGCCTTATCATATCGGCACCGGCTATTTCGGTGGATTCCTGCCCTTCATCAGCCAGTATATCGTGGTCAGCACCGGCGATCCCTTCGCCGGCCTGTGGTACACGATCGCGGTGGTCGCGATGGCGCTGATCGTCACCTTGTTCTGGCTGCCGGAGACGGCCGGGAAGCGGCTCGACTGACGCGGCGCTGCCGCCTATCGAAACGCCATCATGGATTTATCCCTTCCGATGCGGCTTACGGTCGACGGCGAAGCCTTGGTCTCGAACTGGCAGTGGCTCGCCAGCCGCAGCGGCGCCGCGGCCTGCGGCGCGGCGGTGAAGGCTGACGCCTATGGGCTCGGCGCGCGCGAAGCGGTGAAGCGGCTCCAGGCGGCAGGGTGCCGCGACTTCTTCGTCACCAACTGGGCGGAAGCGCACGCGCTGTCGCCCTGGCCGGACGATGCGGCCCTGTCGGTGCTCCACGGCGTGCTGCCCGGGGACATGGAAGCAGCGTTGAAATCGCCGGCGCGGCCGGTGCTGAACAGCGCCGGTCAGGTGGCGCGTTGGCGCGAGACCGGGCGGCCCTGCGACTTGATGGTCGACACGGGCATGAACCGGCTCGGCGTCAGCGCCGCCGAGATCGCGGAGGGCCTGCTCGACGGCCTCAGGATCGAGACGGTGATGAGTCATCTCGCCTGCGCCGACGAGGATGTGCCGATGAACGAGCGGCAGTTGCGGGCGTTCGCCGAGATCGTCGAGCGCGTGCCGGCGCGGCGCCGCAGCCTCGCGAACAGTGCCGGCATCTGCCTCGGCGGAGACTATCTCTTCGATCTCACCCGTCCCGGCATCGCCCTCTATGGCGGCATCCCGCGCCCGGAGGCCGTCGGCAACATCCGCCAGGTCGCGCGGGTGGAGGCGCAGATCGTGCAGCGGCGCCTTGTCGCCGCCGGCGACGTTATCGGCTACAACGCGACCTTCGTCGCCGGCCGCCCGCATGAGCTCGCCATCCTCAATCTCGGCTATGCCGATGGCTATCTCCGAGGCTTTTCAGGCACCGGCCGGGCCCGGATCGGTGGGGGTTTCGCGCCGGTGGTCGGCCGCGTTTCGATGGACCTCACCGCGATCTGCGTCGACGACGCGCCGACTCTCGAGGAAGGCGACTGGGTCGAGTTTGACTATGACCTGCCCAGCGCCTCGGCGCAGTCCGGCCTCAGCCAATATGAGCTGATGACCACTTTAGGTCCGCGACTGCGCCGGCGCTGGATCTGAGGCCGCCGCGTCACTCAGATCCTGGCCTCGTAGGACATGATCAATTGCAGGCGCGCCATCATGTCGATCAGTGCCCGCAATTCCGTTTCCTCGCGGTACGGATAGCGGGCGAATAGTTCGGCTGCGACGATGGCCGGTCGCGACAATATCCACTCGGCCTCCTCGGCGAGTTGCCCGAGCGGCTCGGCGCCCCCGCCTGTCACCAACTCCGCGCCATCGAGCCGGCGTTCGACCGTTCCGTGTCGATCGGTCCGTGCCCAGGCTTCGACGGGCAATCGTTCCGGCAGTTGAGCGGGGCTGTGGTTGCTGATCAGCTTGCGCTGGGCGGTGGCGACGGCGGCGAGGAAGGCGGGCGACCGCATGATGGTGTCCGCTTTCTCGGCAAGCGCGCCGATCGCAGCCTTCAGCGCTCCGTCGTCGCGGCGCGCGTCCGGCAGATATTGGCGGAATGCCGAATCCCGCAACGCCATTTCCTCGAGCAAACGGAACAGGACCCGGCCGCTGTGCGGTGCGATCGCGAAGGTGACGTGGAGCGATTCTGCGCTGCTGGCGAGCGCGTCGTGGAAATAGCCGCGGGGAATGTAGAGCAGATCGCCAGGCCGCATCCGCACTTCCATCACAACATCGCCCTTCGCCGCGTCGAGGCGTGCCTGAGCGCTCTCGCCGCCGAGAACCGGTTCGAGCGGCGAGTCGGCGCGGTTGCGATAGATCCGCCAGACCTTCTCTCCTTCGCAATGGACCGCGAACACCTCGTGATTGTCGTAATGTGAGGGGAAGGCCTGCACGTCCTTGAACGAGCAATAGAGATTGGCGCCGGCGCGGCCGGCGAACCGATCGGACAGCATGTCGACGATGGCGGCAACGTCCGGATCGATCTCCTCTATGGCGTTGCCGACCATGCTGGCGCCCATCGCCAGGAAGGCCTGCACCTTTGCCGGTTCGGCGCGCCGCGCAGGGCTGGTCGGTCCTTCTGCCATGTAGAAGTCCCGGTCGACCGCCCGCCGGTTCATGATCAGGTTGATGTTGGAGTCGGTCCAGTGGGATTGAATGGCGAGCAGCGCGTTGAGCCGCCGCCATCCGAGCGGCGCGCGCGCCGTTCCCGCCGCGGCCGGAACATGGACCGGGCGCTTGCCGAAGTAGCCATCGATGAACTGGTCGACGGAAAGCGGCGCGATAAAGTCGGCGAAGTCCACGGTCGAAGCGCTCCTGATCCGGGCAACGGCCTTCGGAAGAAAAAGGGCCGCCCCGAAGGGCGGCCCAATGAGTCGTAAGCGGCAGCCGCTCCTAGAAGCGCAGCTGGGCGCCCGCATAGAAGAAGCGGCCGGTATTCGGGTAGATCGCACCGCCCGCTCCGGTACCGTCGAGACCGAAGCTCGGGCTCCGGTTGAGCAGATTGTCGACGCCGAAATAGAGCCGGTGGCGCGTGCCCTGGGGCTCCACGCCGACACGCAATGCATGGTAGAGCGCCCGCGGATGGCGGGCCTCGTCCGGTGCGCGCAGATCAGCGTTGGTCGGCGCGCGGCCCTGATGCGGGAACATGGTTTCCCAGGTGTCCACCGCCATCCGGCCGATATAGTCGCCTTCCCATTGGACATCGACGACGCCGAAATCGAGGCCGACGGTCAGATTGCCGGCCCAGACCGGATCGCCGAGCGTGCCATGGAGGCGGGTCGAGCGGTTCGGCTCGGTGATGAAGGTGTAGTCGAGCCGCCGGTCGACCCAGCTGACCAACGCGCGGAGGTTCAGCTGGACGCCGTCCAGGATCTGCCGCCGATAGGAAATGTCGAAGTCGATGCCCGACGCCTTCAGCTGCTGATAATTGAAAGGCTGGTTGAGGAAGCCCGGTCCCACACGCGGGATGGTGATCACGCCGACGCTGCCGCCGATGTTGCGATCGGCCTGACCGTCGAACGTGAAGTCGCGGAACGGATCGCCCGGCGTACGGCGACGGAAGACCGCCGCGCAGAACGGGTTGTCGAGCGACACGGGATCCTCGTAGCAGCGATTGATGATCGCCTGGCCGGTGAGGCCGGCAATCGCTTCCTTGATCGTGATGTTCCAATAGTCGACCGAGATCGACAGGCCCTCGACCCAGCGCGGCTGGAAGACGGCGCCGACCGTCCAGCTGGTGCCGCGCTCCGGCTGGAGATCCTGATTACCCTGGTTGAAGCCCGACACGCCGCTTGCCGGCGTATTGACCCAAGGGATGGTGATCCCATCGACGACCAGGGTCGTCGGGATACCGGCCTCGGCGCAGCGGGCGACGCGGTTTGGACCGTTCTGGATGTTGGTCTGGCTGCAGGGATCGGCCAGCGCGTTCTGGAAGGTCTCGCTCTGGGTTGCGAACAGATCGCCCAGATTCGGAGCGCGGACCGAGCGGGCATAGCCGCCGCGAATCCGCAGATCGCGGACCGGGGACCAGATGAGGCCCGCATTATAAGCCCAGACGCCGCCCGTGCTGCTATAGTCGGAATAGCGCGCAGCCCCCTCGAGCGTGAGCTCGTGGAAGAACGGCCTATCGCGAAGGATCGGGATTCGGATTTCGGCAAACGCTTCCTTGGTGTTGACCGAGGGCGGATCGAACTCCGCGATCGAATTGAGAAAGGTAGCGCCGGACTGGGTGAAGTCGTCATAGTCCGAGAAAGCGTCCTCGCGGCGATATTCGACGCCGAAGACGACGCCGATCGGCCCGCCCGGCAGCTCGAAGAAACCGGACGTGTCGCCCGAGATGAACGCGGTCGCGTTGATCTGATCGGCCCACTGCTCGCGGGACGACGTGTAGAGCACGTAATCGACACCGTCTGGGGTCGAGGCGGGTGCGTTGAAACCGAACAGGTTGATCGGGCGGCAGGCCGGGTCGTCGTTGGTCGTGCTCGCGTCGGCGTTGACGCGGCAGACGATCTGGCCGGATGCGTTGCGGACGGCGTCGGCAGCGCGGTTGAAGTTCGCGATGATGACGTTGCCGCCGGTCTCGTAATAGGTCTCGACACGGCCGTAGTTGAACGCGACTTCGTAGTTCCAGTTGCCGGTCGAAGACAGGTCGCCGCGGACACCGGCGACGACGCGGAAAACCGAACGCTCATGGTCCTCGGCGCGCGTACCGATGTCGTTGTTGAACCGGTTGAACGAGAAGGTCGCGGTCGTGTTGGTGGTCGGCACGCCGATCAGGGTCTGGATGGTCGAAACCTGCGCGGGCGTCAGGAACGGATTGTCCAGGCGGAAGGTCGGGCTGAGCAGCGAGTTGACGAAGGTCGGCTGGGTCGACGTCTGCTCGGACGTGATCCATACCAAAGTCGCTTCGACGAATGGCCGCACCGCCGGCGTGATGTCGGCGTTAAGCAGCAGATTCACGGCGAAGCGCTCGAAGCCCGGCGCGAGCTGGGCGCCCTCGACGCCCGACGCGCCCTGGCCGCCGAACTGGCTGCCGCCGAACTGGCGCAAATCGAGCGCCGGATTGTTCCGGACCAGCTGGCCATTGGGCAGGAAGAACCAGGCGTCGGAAAGCTCGGTGCCGGTGTTCGGGCCGGTCGCTGTCGCGGTGCGGAAGCCGGTGCAGACTGCGGCGCGACGGGCGGTGACCAGCGGATTGGCCGGATTGGCGACCGGGCAGGTGGTCAGGATGGCGCCGCCCAGCGAGATCGAACCGAAGGTGATCCCTGGGGGACCCTGGAAAAAGGCGGTGTCGGGAACACCGTCGCCAGCCGCCGGCTCACCAACCGTGGCCTCGACCGTGCTGAATCCCGGCGTGCCCGTATAAACGCCCGTCAGATCGGGACGGTCGCCGTGGAAAAGCGCCTTCTGGCGAGCATATTCGACCGAAACCGCGACGTTCAGCGTGTCGTCGAGGAAATTGCGGCCCCAGGTTCCGGAAACGAACCAGGATTCGCGGTCGCCACGTTGGGTAATGCCGGATTGGCCGCGCAGCGCCAGGCCATCAAAGTCGCGACGCAGGATGAAGTTGACCACGCCCGCGACCGCGTCGGAGCCGTAGACGGCCGAGTTGCCGCCGGTGACAATGTCGACGCGCTCCAGCAGGTCCGTCGGGATGACGTTGATGTCGACGTCATAAGTGCCCGGGCTCGACGAGACGAAGCGGCGGCCGTTGACCAGCACGAGGGTGCGGTTGGTGCCGAGGCCGCGAAGATCGAGCCGGTTGATGCCGGCCGTGCCGATGAAGCGGGTCGAGTTGGCCTGGCTGAAGGTCGAGCGCAGCGACGGCAGATCATTCAGCGCGTCGCCGAGCGACACGTTCGCCTGCTCGGTGAGTTGCTGCGCATCGACGGTGGTAATCGGCACGGTCGATTCCAGGTTCGGGCGCCGAATGCGCGAACCGGTGACGACGATCGATTCATCGTCCTCTGCACCAGCCGTCGGATCCTGGATTGTCTCGTCCTGGGCCAGGGCCGGCGAGGCCGCGGCGATGGCGAAAGCGAACGCGATGCCGGTGCGAAGCGCACTGGATCCAAGCAATCCCAAAGTCTTCATGTGATGAAACCCCCATCCATGAGCCGGCACAGATCGCACGACTCCTAGGATGACGCTGCGACGATTCTTCCTGTCCATTCAAGCGGAAGGGTCATTCCGTTAAGCGAATGTTCAGCGGTGTAGCATGTTTGCAACATACGGCGTTTTTGCGGTGTGCCGGGCGCAACATGCGTTGGCCGGGACCCGATGACCGGGCAGCGTCGATCGACGCCGTGCGGCTAAGGCCATCAGTATCAGATTGGGCGGCGGCCGCGTTCGGCAACGCAAAAGCTAACCCACGACCTCATATTCGCCGATGCGATGCTCGCAGCGGGTGAGGGCCTCGGTCTCGAGGTCGAGGGCCTCATAGGCGCTGCGATGGTTGGCGAGGAAGGCGTCGAAATCGTCGCGCGAGCGCCAGACGTCGAGCGTCAAATAGGAGCCGTCGTCGGCGCGGAACAATTCCGTGCCGCGATAGCCGTCGGCGCAGGCGAACAGGCGGGCCCAGTCGCCGTCCGGGCCATAAGCCTGCTCGAACAGGGCGCGTTCCGCGTCGCGCACCTCGAACCGCCATACCAATGCTATCATGCCGCCGTTGCCCCCTGCTTCAGCAAGGCCTGTTTATGACAGCGGGTCGCGACGCGCCACCGGGTTGCGCGCGACTGTTTCAGAGCGGAACAGGGTTCAGTCGCGCTCGACGCAGAGCGCGATGCCCATGCCGCCGCCGATGCAGAGCGTGGCGAGGCCCTTCTTCGCGTCGCGCTTCTCCATCTCGTAGATCAGGGTCGTGAGCACGCGCGCCCCGGAGGCGCCGATCGGATGGCCGATCGCGATCGCGCCGCCATTGACGTTGACCTTCTCGGCGTCCCAGCCGAGCTCCTTGCCGACCGCCAGCGCCTGGGCCGCGAACGCCTCATTCGCCTCGATCAGGTCGAGGTCGTTGATCGTCCAGCCGGCCTTCTCGAGCGCGCGCTTGCTCGCCGGCACCGGTCCGATCCCCATGATCGACGGGTCGACGCCGGCCGAGGCCCAGCTCGCGACCCGCGCCAGGATCGGCGCGCCGCGGCGCTCGGCCTCCTCGCGGCTCATCAGCACCAGCGCCGCGGCGCCGTCGTTGAGGCCGGAGGCGTTGGCGGCGGTGACGGTGCCGTCCTTCTTGAAGGCGGGCCTGAGGCCGGCGAGGCCCGCGGCCTCGACGCCGTCGCGGATATATTCGTCGGTGTCGACGACGGTCTCGCCCTTGCGGCTCTTCACCGTCACCGGTGCGATCTCGTCACGAAAGCGGCCGGCCGCGCGCGCCGCCGAAGCCTTGTTCTGCGATGCGGTCGCGAACGCGTCCTGCTCGTCGCGGGTCACCTGATATTGCTCGGCGAGATTTTCGGCGGTGATGCCCATGTGATAATTGTTGAAGACGTCGGTCAGGCCGTCCTTGATCATCGTGTCGACCAGCTCGACCGAGCCCATCTTGGTGCCGCCGCGCAGCTGCTGGGCGTGGGTCGACAGGCTCATATTCTCCTGGCCGCCGGCGACGACGACGGTCGCGTCACCGGTCTGGATCGCCTGGGCGGCGAGCGCCACCGCGCGCAAGCCCGAGCCGCACACCTGGTTGACGCCCCAGGCCGGGATCTCCTTGGGGATGCCGGCGGCCATCGAGGCCTGGCGGGCCGGATTCTGCCCCTGGGCGGCGGTCAGCACCTGGCCGAGGATGACCTCCGACACGTCCGCCGGCTCGACTCCGGCCTGCTCGAGCGCGGCGGTGATCGCGACCCGGCCCAGCTCATGCGCGGGCGTGGCGGCGAAGGCGCCGAGGAAGGAGCCAACCGGGGTGCGCTTGGCGGCGGTGATGACGACGTCGGTCATGGGCGAGTCTCCGGGAGAAGGGGTTGGCGCGCGATATAGCGAGTCCTTCGCCCGAATCTAGCGCGCCCCCTGCAACCAGGCCTCGAGCGGCTCCCATAGCATCGCCTGCGCGCGCGATCCGACCACCATTCCGACATGCCCTTGGGCCAAATCGAGCCGCTTGCCGGCGGCGATGGCGCTCGCATGGGGCACGATCCGGTCACTGGTCGAGACGACGTTGAGCAGCGGCATGTCGAGCGAGGCCGGGTCGATCATAGTCCCGGCGACCCGCCAGCCGCTTGTGCCCGGCAGGTCGGCGGCGAACAAATCCTCGAACAGCTCGCGCGCCGCCGCGCCGCTCAGCGGCGGCCCGTCATTGGCCCAGTCCTCGAGCGTGACGAAGGTCTCGGCCTCGCTGCCGGACAGGCCGGCAAAGGCTTCGAACTTGGCGATTGTCCGCGCCGGATCGAGGCTCCAGAAGGCGCTCTGCAGCGCTTCCATCGGCAGCAGGCCGAGCGCGGCGACCGACGGGCGCCATTGCTGCCAGAGCGCGGCCAGGTCGGCGCGCGCTTCGGCCGGGAAGCCGGAAAAATGCCAGGGCGCGGCGATCGTCGCGAGCGCCCGCGCCCGGACATGCTGCGCCGCGGCGGCGGCCATCGTCCCGCCCAGGCAGTATCCGACCAAAGCGGCCGGCTCGCCGATGGTCTCGAGCAAGGGCAGCAAGACCTGCTCGACATGGCCGGCGACCGACAGCCGCTTGCGATTCTCGTCCGGCCAGCCCCAGTCGAGCAGCAGCACGCGGTGACCTCGTCCGGCGAGCCAGCGCAGCAGCGAGCGCTCCGGACTGAGATCGAGGATGGTGGGCGGATTGATCAGCGACGGCACGAACAGGATCGGGGCGCCGCTGCCGCCATAATCGCGCAGGCTCGCGCCGAGCCGGGTCGCCAAAGCGGGCAGCGGCGCGGGCCGCGCCGGCCGCTCGGCCTGCTGATATTTGCGCAAGCCCTCCAGCGCCCGCGCCATCCGCTCCGGATTTGCTGCGGTTTGCTGGTGCAGCATCGAGAGGAACAGCGGCAGCGGGCGGGGCCTGTGTTGCAGTGCATCAATTTTCGGTGCTAGACCGGTTTCCGCAATCTCCGAGGAAGTCTCCATGGCGGGCGAGTCCGACGTCGTCATCATCAAGAAATATGCGAACCGGCGTCTCTACGATACCGAAAGCTCGACCTACATCACGCTCGAGCGGCTCGCCCAGATGGTCCGGCAGAAGCGCGAGTTCAAAGTGGTCGACGCCAAGACCGGCGAGGACATCACCCGCTCGGTCCTGACCCAGATCATCATGGACGAGGAAGCGCGCGGCTCGGAGATGCTTCCGGTCAATTTCCTCAGGCAGTTGATCGGCATGTATGGCGACCAGATGCAGGCGGTGGTGCCGCAATATCTCGAGGCGTCGCTGGAACAATTGCAGCGCAACCAGAGCCAGCTGAGGGAAGCGATGGCCGGCGCGCTCGCCTCCAATCCCTTCGCCGAGATGGCGCGCCGGAACATGGAGATGTTCACCGCCGCGGCCGCCGGCCGCGGCAAGCCCGGCGATTCGGCGCCGGCGCCGGCGCCGGAATCGCGGGGGGAGATAGACG
>JAYRLF010000059.1:0-2339 GCA_041905385.1 Allosphingosinicella sp. | reverse complement strand
CTGGCGGATATCCAGCGCAAGCTCGACAAGCTGGGAAGCTGAGGCCGTTTCCCCTTCCTTGCAGGGAGAGGGGAACGAGGACAAAACCCGATCTTGCATCGCAGCATAGCGCCTGCTAGGGCGCCCGCGACCCATCGGGAGCGCGCTTGCGCTTGCACCATCAGGTGGGGCCATTTGTGGGGAACATCTGCCCCCCGGGCAGATGTTTTGGGCCCACACAAACCGATCCAGGAGTTTCAAGGCGCGTGGACATTTCCGGCGGCATTCAGGCAAGCTTGGCGGGCCGCTATGCGCTCGCTCTGTTCGAGCTGGCCCGCGACGAAAAGCAGCTCGAATCGGTCGGCGCCAGCCTGACCGCGGTCCGCCAGGCGCTCGCCGAATCCGCGGAATTCAGCGCGCTCACGACCAGCCCGCTGATCGGCCGCGACGAGAGCGCCAGGGCAATCGCCGCGGCGGCCGAGGCGATGGGTGTCGATCCGATCACCCGCAACTTCCTCGGCGTGCTCGCCCAGAACCGGCGCCTGTCGCAGCTCGGCGCGATCATCCGCGCCTTCAACCTGCTCGCCGCCCGCCACCGCGGCGAGATCACCGCCGAAGTCACCTCCGCCCACCCGCTCGACGACAATCAGGTCGATGCGATCAAGGCGAACCTCCGCACCCGCATGGGCCGCGACATCGCGGTCGATCTCAATGTCGATCCCGCCATTCTCGGCGGTCTCGTCGTCAAGATCGGCAGCCAGATGATCGACGGCTCCATCCGCACGAAACTCAACGCTCTCGCACATGCGATGAAAGGCTGAAAATGGACATCCGCGCCGCTGAAATTTCCAAGGTCATTCGCGACCAGATCGCCAGCTTCGGCACCGAGGCCCAGGTCTCCGAGGTCGGAACCGTGCTGTCGGTCGGCGACGGCATCGCGCGCGTCCACGGCCTCGACAACGTCCAGGCCGGCGAGATGGTCGAGTTCCACGGCGGCATCAAGGGCATGGCGCTGAACCTCGAGGCCGACAATGTCGGCATCGTGATCTTCGGCTCGGACGCCGAGATCACCGAGGGCTCGACCGTGAAGCGGACCCAGACGATCGTCGACGTGCCGGTCGGCAAGGGCCTGCTCGGCCGGGTCGTCGACGGCCTCGGCAATCCGATCGACGGCAAGGGCCCGATCGAAGCGACCGAACGCCGCCGCGTCGAGGTCAAGGCGCCCGGCATCATCCCGCGCAAGTCGGTGCACGAGCCGGTCCAGACCGGCCTTAAGGCGCTCGACGCGCTGGTGCCCGTCGGCCGCGGCCAGCGCGAGCTGATCATCGGCGACCGCCAGACCGGCAAGACCGCCGTCGCGCTCGACACGTTCATCAACCAGCGCGAGATCAACAAGTCGGGCGACGAGAGCCAGAAGCTCTATTGCATCTACGTCGCGGTCGGCCAGAAGCGCTCGACCGTCGCCCAGATCGTCCGCGCGCTCGAAGAGAATGGCGCGATGGAATATTCCATCGTCGTCGCGGCGACCGCCTCCGAGCCGGCGCCGCTCCAGTTCCTGGCGCCCTATACCGGCTGCACGATGGGCGAGTATTTCCGCGACAACGGTATGCATGCCGTGATCGTCTATGACGATTTGTCCAAGCAGGCCGTCGCCTATCGCCAGATGTCGCTGCTGCTGCGCCGTCCGCCGGGCCGCGAGGCCTATCCGGGCGACGTCTTCTATCTCCACAGCCGCCTGCTCGAGCGCGCCGCCAAGATGAACGAGGACAATGGCGCCGGCTCGCTGACCGCGCTGCCGATCATCGAGACCCAGGCCGGCGACGTCTCTGCCTACATCCCGACCAACGTGATCTCGATCACCGACGGCCAGATCTTCCTCGAGACCGACCTGTTCTTCCAGGGCATCCGCCCGGCGATCAACGTCGGCCTGTCGGTGAGCCGCGTCGGCTCGGCCGCACAGACCAAGGCGATGAAGAAGGTCGCCGGCTCGATCAAGCTCGAGCTCGCCCAATATCGCGAGATGGCGGCCTTCGCCCAGTTCGGCTCGGACCTCGACGCCGCCACCCAGCGCCTGCTGGCCCGCGGCGCCCGCCTGACCGAGCTCTTGAAGCAGGCGCAGTACAATCCGATGCCGGTCGAGGAGCAGGTCGTCTCCATCTTCGCCGGCGTGAACGGCTTCCTCGACACGGTGCCGACCGACGCGGTCACCCGGTTCGAGGGCGCGCTGCTTAGCCATATGCGCAGCGACCATGCCGACGTGCTCGGCAAGATCCGCGACACCAAGGCGCTCGACGACGACACGGCGAACAGCCTCAAGTCGATCATCGGCGATTTCGTGAAGACGTTTGCATAAGCCAAGT
>JAYRLF010000058.1:0-14839 GCA_041905385.1 Allosphingosinicella sp. | reverse complement strand
AAGCGATCGTTATACCGGTTGTTGGTCGAGATGCTGCGGACGTTGGACTGGCCGTAGGTGTAGGACAGTTCGTAGCGGATGCCGTCGGTGATGTCGCCGTTGAAGCCGGCGACGCCACGCCAGGTCTCGCGGCGGTTGCGCTCGCCGCGAACGCCGAGATCGAAATTGTCGCGGCCGATCGCGAAGCCGTCCGGAACCGAACCGGCCGGGAGCCCGAATGCATCGGCCAGCTCGGCGCCGATGCCCGGGATGATCTGCGCGCGCAGCGCGTCCGGGATGAACGGATTCTCCTCGGAGATGAAGAGCGTGTAGTCGAAGGTCGGCTGGCTCTCGCTGAACGAATTGCCGCGGGCATATTTGAGCTCGCCGAAGAAGTTCAGCGCCGGCGAGAATTCATAGTTCACGAACGCCTGGGCGACGTGCCGCTCGTTCGAGGCGAGCAGGTCGCCAATATAGTCGGAACGTGGCGTGCCGTTGCCGCCGACCGAATAGAAGGGTGGAATGAAGGTGCCGATGTTGAAGACGTCCCCGTTCGGGCGGAAGTCCGGAACGGTGTCGAAGTCGACGTCGATCGCGCCCTCGCGCGACGTGTCGTAGAACTGGACGGCGCAGAAGGGGACGCGATCCGGCAGGTTCGGCAGATCGTCCGGATCGTTCAGATTTTCCTGCAGCGTGCAGTAGCGGTCGCCGCGCAGCCAACGGCGATCGGTCGAGCGCAGCCGGCCCTCGCGGGTGAACTGATAGGCCAAGGCGATATTGCCGCGGCCGCCCGCGAAATTGTGGCCGCCGGTGATGCTCGCGGTCCAGTTGATCGGCTCGCCGCCGGAGCCGACACCATATTGGGCGCGCGCGATCAGGCCTTCGAAATCCTTGCGCAGGATGAAGTTGACGACGCCCGACACGGCGTCGGCGCCGTAGACCGCCGAGACGCCGCCGGTGGCGACGTCGATGCGCTGGATCAGGTCCTGCGGGATCGTGCCGATGTCGACCGCGGCCGTCTCCGGCAGCTGTGCCACGTGGCGCCGGCCGTCGACCAGCACCAGGGTGCGCTGGGTGCCGAGGTTGCGCAGGTTGAGGAGGTTGAGGCCGACGCCGCCGATAAAGGCCTGCGAGCCCGAGGTCTGGGTGGAATCGAGCGAGCCGACCAGCGCCGGGATTTCCTGCAGGTAATCGGTGAGATTGGTCTGGCCCGACAGTTGGATCGCCTCGCCATCGACCGAGGTGATCGGATTGGGCGAGTTGAGCGACGGCCGGGCGATGCGCGAGCCGGTGATGACGATTTCGCCCTCAGGCGCGGTCTGGTCCTGAGCAGCGACGGCGGCGCCGGATTCGTCCTGCGCGAGCGCGGCCGTCGGGAAGACGCAAGCGGCGAGGGCGATGAAGGAGGCGGAAAGCGGCAGGCAATTGGCAAGACGGGTGGAGCGCATGAATGAAGAATCCCTGATTTCGGTTCTTGCTCGCGGGTGCCGCGAGGGTTGGGCTGGCGATGAGGCTGAGCCTGAGACGGGTCGCGATGCGCGACTCGTTGAAGGCGGCCGGGGGGTGGACCGTGTTAGTCGCGGGATAGGTTGCAAATAAAGACCGTGATAACCGCATACGGACTCGTAACGATTTCCCGCGCGACGGGGCTGGCGCGAAGCCGTGGCAGCCCGCATGATCGCGCCATGCGCACCCACCGTCCGGTCGGCAAATGGCCCCACGTCCCGATCGCCGTGTTCCGGCGCCGGGTGCGCAGGGCGTTCCTGCTGACCCTCGTAGGAATTCCGCTATTGGCGATCGGCCTCGCCTTCGTCGCAGCGGCCGATCCGCCGCTCGGCAATGGCGGCGGACCGCTCGATCACTGGCTCGAGGCGTTCGAAGCCGCGGCCCTGGTCGCGCTCGCCGGCTGGGCGATCGCGATCATCCTCTTCGGTTTCGCGCGCTGGATCATGACCGGCGAGCCGCCGCGCGGCTGACGCGGAGCTAGTCGAGCGCCGCCTCGCGCTCCAGGGTCGGCAGGATCTCGACGATCACGTCGCCCTCGCAGAGCGACGTCGCCTCGGGCTCCCAGAAGCCGTAGGGTTGCCCGTCGCGATAGACGCGCACGCCAAGGCCGTTGGCGATCGCGGACAGCGGCTTGCCGCATTCCTCCGGCCGCACCGCACGTTCCTCGAGCCGGACCCGGCCGGACGAGGAGGCGAGATCGGCGATATAGTCGGCGATATGGGTGCCGTGGGTCGAGCCGGCGAGCAGCAGGCCGGCGAAGCTGACCGGGTTGATCACGGTGGTCGCGCCGGCCTGGCGGGCGAGCAGCTCGTTGTCCTCGTTGCGGACGGCGACGCTGATCGGGACGTGCGGCGCGAGATGCTGCGCGGTCAGGGTGATCAGGATCGACGTATCGTCGCTGCCAGCCGAGATGATCACGGCGCGCGCGCGTTCGATATGGACCGCCTGCAGCGTCTTGTCCCGGGTCGCGTCGGCCTGGAGGATCGCGCAGCCGAGATCCTCGGCGCGCACCAGCGCCTCGCCGCTGCAGTCGATCACGACGATGCCGCTCGGCTCCGCACCGCGGGCGATCAGCTCGTCGACGGTCTCGGATCCGCTGGTTCCGAAGCCGGCGACGATGATGTGGCCGGTAAGGGTCTTCTGGACGCGTGCCATCTGCCATTTTTCCCATGTTCGGCGGAAGACGAAGGTATAAGCGGTGCCGATGAAGATCAGCACGAAGAAGATCCGGATCGGAGTCACCACCAGCGCATCGTAGAGCCTGGTATGGTCGGCGACCGGAACGACGTCGCCATAGCCCGTCGTGGTGATGCTGATCATCGTGAAATAGATGACGTCGCTGAAGCTGACATGGCCGTCATAATTGTCCCGCAGCCCGTCGCGTTCGAACCAGTGGAGCAGGATGGTGAAGATCAGCAGCCCGAGCACCAGCGCGACCCGCCAGCCGATCTGAAGCCAGATCGGCAGCGGGCTCTTGCGCCTCAAGGCGAGATGCACGGGGCCGCGCGGAATCAGCGCCATGAGTTGCCCGATGCGCGATGCCTCCGATTCATGGGTGAAGGCTAGGCGGCGAAACGGGCTCCGGCAATCCGGATCGATCGGCCTTTCGCGAAGTTATTTCCGCGAAGGAGGCAGTGATGGTTGTCGCGCTCGAT
The DNA here is from genome assembly GCA_041905385.1 of Allosphingosinicella sp. Taxonomy (GTDB): domain Bacteria; phylum Pseudomonadota; class Alphaproteobacteria; order Sphingomonadales; family Sphingomonadaceae; genus Allosphingosinicella. The sequence continues at coordinate 11,699 of JAYRLF010000058.1, read as the reverse complement.
CAATGGCAGGTGTCGCCGCATGGCGAGCTTGTCGAAGTGGACGACGGCATCCTGACCGTGGCCGGCGAGATCGAGATGCCGCTCGGCCATTTTCCGCGGCGGATGACGGCGGTCCGCCTGTCCGGCGACCGCAGCCTGATCTTCAGCGCGATCGCGCTGAAGGAGCACGACATGCGCCGCATCGAGGCAATGGGCTGGCCCCATTTTCTGATCGTGCCGAGCGGCATGCATCGCCGCGACGCCCGGATATGGAAGCAGCGCTACCCGCCGATCAACGTGCTGGCGCCGCCGGGTGCGCGGGAGGCGGTCGAGGAGGTCGTGCCGGTCGACGCGACCGGCGACATATTGGAGGACCAGGCGGTGCGCTTCCTCGCGGTGCCTGGCACCGGCGGGCAGGAAGCGGCGATCGAGGTGCGCCGCGGCGGGCGGCTGACCCTGGTGCTCAACGACGTGCTTGCCAATGTCGCCCATCCGCACGGCATCGGCGCGCAGCTGATGGGGCGTCTGTTCGGCTTCGGCGTCTCCAGGCCGCAATTGCCCTGGGTGGTGAAGCGCAAGGCGGTCGACGATCCGGCCGCGCTCGCCGCGCAATTCCGTGCCTGGGCGGCGGATCCCGGGCTGCGCCGCATCATCGTCTCGCACGGCGACGTGATCGAGGCTGAGGCTGCGGGAATCCTGCGGGACGTGGCGGACCGGATGGCCGGTTAGGACGCCAGCGTCAGGCGATGACGATGGCAATGGCGAGCAGCACGAATGCGCTGCCTGCGGTGGCGGCGCGCAGGAGGTGCGATCGTTCCCATCGGTCGCGCAGCACCGTCCAGTCGCCGGCGGCTGGCAGGTCGCGGGCGGCCTCGAAGAAGCGTTGGGCCGATCCGGCGACCGGTGCCGCCTTGGCCCAGACCTTGTTCACTGGCGCGGTCAGCACCCAATAGAGGAGGTGGGTGAGAGCGGCGGCGACCGCGGCGGCGGCGGTCAGCCAGAAGGCGGGCGTTCCGGCGGGGGTCAAGGCGAGCAGGACGAGGATGACGATCGGCGCCAGCGGCTCGGCCGGGCCGGCGAGAGTGAAGCCGGGAAAGTAGATGCCCTGGGTCGCGGTATAATGGTCGCGGTCGAGCCGAAGCTTGCCGGGATACTCGAGCGCATGAGCGAGTGCGAGCGCCATCGGGATTGCGGTGACGATCAGGGCGACCGCCTGGACGACGCGAACCATCGGGGCCTCCTCTGGGAAAGGAACGGCATGGCCGTCGAAAGGCTCCTCACGGTTCCTCAGCGGTCGGCGGCCCGTGTCTCCCGCACCGTCAGCCGCCCAACCTCCAGTTCGTCGATCCGCAACCGCTGGATCCGGCCCTTGCGCAGTTGCATGCCGCCGATCGCGAGCCGGCCGATGGCGACGGCGCCGATCGCCAATGCGCCCACGGCCAGCGCGCCGACCGCCAGCGCACCGGCGGCCCCGGCGCCGACCGCGACCCGCTGGCGGCTGGTGCCCTGCGCAACCGCGTCGTCCTTGCTTCGTCTGGCAAGGCGCATGGCGTTCATTCCGATTCCTCTCCGGAGCCCGGTCAGCCCGGCACCGCGCCGCGACGCCGGAACGGTACCCGCCTAGTCAAGCGGGCCAGCGACCGCCAGACCCATTCGAGCGGACCGTAGTGGAAGTGGCGGAACCAAAGCCGGGCGAGCAGCTGTTGCACGATCATGGGGTCGAGCGCGAGGCCGATCACGAATCGCAACGGCCAAGTAACGGCGTGCGATTTCGTCGGCTGCGACTCCATCTTCGTCGCAAATATTGATTCTGTTCGAGGCATTTACCTCGAATCTGTCTGGACAGACCGGTCGCGGTCGCGCTTGAACGGCGCCGGGACCCGGAGCGAGGGGGGCTTCGCTGCGGAGTGCATGTTCGGTCCCGCGTGCGTCCGCGCTTTTCCGTGGGAGCGCGTTTCTATGCCTATTTTCACCGGCACACCGGGTGACGACAATCTTGTCGGCACCAACCTCGACGACGAGCTTTACGGCCTCGGCGGCAACGACAATCTGCTCGGCCTCGACGGCGAGGACCTGATCGACGGCGGCGACGGGCACGATCTGTTGCGCGGCATGAACGGCAACGACCAGCTGTTCGGCGGCAATGAGGACGATTTCCTCAACGGCGGCAATGACGACGACCTGCTCGACGGCGGCGCCGGGTGGGACCGCGCCGCCTACAGCACCGGCGCGGTCGCCGGAGTCACGGTCGATCTCAACATCGTCGGGATCGCCCAGGACACGGGCAGCCAGGGCTTCGACACGTTGGTCGGGATCGAACATGTCTCGGGCACCCGCTTCAACGACGTGCTGACCGGCGACGGCGGCGACAATTGGATCTGGGGCGGCTCGGACGGATCGGGCGTCACCGGCAATGACGTGCTTTCGGGCGGCGGCGGCAACGACCTGATCTCGGTCGGCACCGGCAATCATGTCCTGGACGGCGGCGCCGGGTCCGACACGCTCGGCATGTTCGGCAATTCCACCGACATCAGCGCGGACGGCGTCACTCTGTCGCTGGCGCTGCAGGGTGCGGCCCAAGACAGCGAGCAAGGCTCATGGCTGCTGACCGGCTTCGAGAATCTCTCGGGATCGCAGGTCGACGACAGCCTCTCCGGCGACGGCAACGACAATCGACTCGACGGCGATCTCGGCAATGACAGCCTGTCGGGCGGCGCCGGCAACGACAGCCTGTTCGGCGACGGCCGCACCAATGTCGACACGCACGAGACCGGCGGATCGGGGCCGATCACCCATTATGCCGATGCCAGCCTGCTGGCCGGCGCGGCGGCGGCCGGCGACGACGTGCTCGACGGCGGCGAAGGCAGCGACACGCTCGACGGCGGCGGCGGCAACGACACGGCCAGCTATGCCAGCCAGGCCGCATCCGTCTTCGTCAACCTCGCCACCGGCTTTGCCGGCGAGGATCTCGGCACCGACACGCTGATCAGCATCGAGAATGCCGAGGGCAGCGGTTTCGACGACCAGTTGCTCGGCAATGCCGACGCGAACGTGCTGAGCGGCGGTAGCGGGCACGACCTGATCCGCGGCCTCAACGGCAATGACACATTGCTCGGCGGCAACGGGGACGACTTCCTCAACGGCGGCAATGACGACGATTATCTCGACGGCGGCGCCGGCCTCGACCGCGCCAGCTATGCGAGCGGCGCGGTGGCCGGCGTGACGGTCGATCTCAACATCGTCGGCGTCGCCCAGGATACCGGCAGCCAGGGTTTCGACACGCTGATCGGGATCGAGCATGTCTCGGGCACGATCTTCAACGACGTGCTCACCGGCGATGGCGGCGACAATTGGATCTGGGGCGGATCGAACGGCACGGGCGTTACCGGCGACGACATTTTGTCGGGCGGCGGCGGCAACGATCTGGTCACGGTCGGCGCCGGCAATCACCTCCTGTCCGGGGGCAGCGGCACCGATACGCTGAGCCTGTTCGGCAATGCCTCCGACATTACGCCGACCGGCGTCACGGTCTCGTTGGCGTTGCAGGGCGCGGCGCAGGACAGCGAGCAGGGGCTGATGAACCTGTCGGGCTTCGAGAATCTGTCGGGCTCGGTGCACGACGATGCGCTGACCGGGAACAATGGCGACAATCTGCTCGCCGGCGACGGCGGCAACGACACCCTGGTCGGCGGCAATGGCGGCGACACGCTCTACGGCGACGGCCGGGTCCAACCCGACACGCACGGCACCGGCACGTCGGGCCCGATCACGACCTATGCCGATTTCAGCCTCGAGCCGGGCGCGCCGCCTGCCGGCAATGACGTGCTCGACGGCGGCAAGGGCGCCGACCTGCTTAACGGCGGCGGCGGCGACGACGTCCTGACCGGCGGCAAGAATGGCGATGTCTTCGAGTTCGGCCCGGAATCCGGCGACGATCGGATCACCGATTTCCAAAAGAGCCAGGACACGATCCTGTTCAGCGGTGTCGCCGGTGTCGACGATTTTTCGGACCTTAGCTTCTCGGCAGTCGGCGGCGACGTGCTGATCAGCTGGGGCGACGGCAGCGACACGATCCTGCTCGAAGGGTTCAGGATCAAGGATCTCGACCCGTCGAGCTTCAGCTTCGGCTGAGGATCAGGGAAGGAAATCGACCTCGGACGTGAAAGCGATTTCACGTTCGAGGGCGGTCCTGCGAACATCCCAAAAAGTGCCAAATCGCTGTTGCAACAAGAGGAGCATTTCTTCTCCGGCGGGTGCGTTGAGCTCGAGCAATGCCGCTGCCGCTTCGGGCGCGAAGCGCAGCTGGTTGGCGGATTCGTAAAGCGCGTTCGGACCATGATCATACCATTCGACGACCAGCCAGCCCTGTTCGTCGAGCCACGCCCAATGGGTGCCCGCGTCGCCTCCGCTGCGCGACAGGTGGACGCGGTCCTGGCTCATCGAAGAGAGGCCTTTTGCGGCGGGCGGTCTCGTGACACATTTGTGCCCTGTCTTCTGGAAAAAGGGGTGGGAAAATGAGGAACGTCTTTATTGCAGCGATGCTGCTCGCCGCCGGCTCGGGCGCGCTCGCGCAGGAGCCCGGTGATTGGGTGTTGTCGACGTGGCGCGGCAGCACGCATTACTTTCCCGGCGTCGTGCAGAGCCGCCACGGCAATCTGGTCAATATCCGCTTCGACGACGGCACGGTGGACGCGGTGCGGGCCGACCAGATCCGCCCCTACGATTGGCGGGTCGGCAGCAAGATCGAATGCCAGTGGACCGACGGCAATTGGTATGACGCGACCATCACGGCGATGAGCGACAATGGCTCCGGCATCACCGTCCGCTATGAGGATGGTGTCGTCCAGCAGACCAGCACGGGCCGCTGCCGCACGACCTGAGCCACAGTCCGCGGCCGCGCTCATTCCTCGCGTTGCGGCGGCAGCGGGCGGCCGGTCTCGAACAGGGCACGCCGCGGCTGTGGAAGGCGATCGATGTCCTCGGCCGCGATCGGCAGATCGATGACATAGCCGCCTTCGGCATAGGGACCGGCGACATAGGGCGCGACCAGCACCGCGAGTCGCTCGAACCGGCCGTTGCCGTCCGAATCGGCCGGGACGACCACCAGATCGGAGAAGGGCGGACAGGCATTGAAGCTGTCATCCTCGTCGCGCGGCGGTGGCACCGGCTCGCCGCGCCGCTCGGCGCGCTCGGCATTGAGCGCCGCGCAGAAGCGGCTTTCGAACCCGGCCAGCGCCGGGCCGAGCAGGGCGGCCGGCGCGACCGGCGCATTGGCCTGGCGATCCCAGATCAGGCCGAAGAAGCGCTGATTGCCGTGGGCGCCGCCGGTGAAAGTTTCCTCGGTCGCGGAGAGGCTGAGCAATTGCGTGCTGTTGCCGGCCACGGTCCAGCTGCGCGAATAGCTGTGCTCCATCGGCTCGCGCTCGGCGCCGGCGGCGTTCTCTTCCTCGCGCATATAGCCGATCGCCTCCCGCCGATCGCGGTCCATCTCGGCGCGCAGCCGCGCGCGCAGCGCCGGAATCGCCTCCACCTCGCTTGGCCAGGAATAAGAGAAAGCGAGCCCGTCCTGGTCCTCGTCGACGAGGAAGCGATTGGTCGGCTCCGCAATGGCCGCCGGCCGATCCGCCGGCGTTTCAGCGTTTGTGGCTGACATATCGACCGGTGCGTTCTGCGTTGCGGCGTCCTCGGCGCCGCACGCAGAAGCGAGCAGGCCAAGGATCGCGGCGAGATGAAGGCGAATGTCGACCTCCTCAATTCCGATGGCGCGCGCCGAGCGTGATTCCGCAATAGTCGACGCTCAGCCGGTCGGACGCGACTTCATAGCGCCCGCGGGCGAGCAGGGGAGGTCCCTCACGATCGGGCCAGCCCTCGCGCACGCCCAGCACCTCGCGGCTCGGTGTTGGTGCACCGCGGATGTAGAAGGTGACCCAGCGCCGGTCGGGCGTGCCGTTGCCGGCCTTGGCGTAGCGGAACTCGCGGCGGCCGGCGATCGGCGCGGTGCAGGGATGGCCGGCCAGATGCCGCTCGACCATGTCGACCAGCGCCTCGTCCGGACGCGGCTGGTAGAAAGTCCAGAACAGGACCAGGGTGGCCACTTCGACCGCGACGAACGATCCGAGATAGGGCGCAGCCGCGGCCCCGAAAAGCCGACGCTCGAAGGCGGTCAGGAACAAGGCCGCCCAGAGCAGTGAGACGATGGCGAGAAGGGTCCAGGTCAGAGTCACCGGGATTGGGGATGCATCCAAAGGACCAGGCCCGACAAGTCCGCGTCGACCAGCTGCGGCTGCCGCCTGCGAATGCACTCAGGTGGCGCGCACGGCCGGCCTGCCCCGTTCCGATTCAAGAACGAGCGGCGCTTCGAGCAGCCATGAGCGGGCAAGCTCGGCGAGTTTGCGGGCGCTGAGGCGTCTTTTCCGGGGAGCGTGCGCATATTCGGCTGCGACGGGACTCACCATCGGGCCGCCAATCCGCTAGACTTCGGCGTCGTTCTTGGAGGGGGATCGTCATGCGCAAGGCAGCACTCGCCGTCGCAGTCCTGGCGTCGCTTTCGGCGCCGGCGCGGGCCGAAACGGTCTGCGAATGGATGGATTTCACGCAGACCATCATCGCCGCCGGCGCGCCGGCGCCGGGCGCACCGCGAACGCCCGATCATGATCGCGCGGCAACCCAGGTTGCCCTCGCCATGTTCGAGGCGTTGAACGCGATCGACCGCCGCTACCAGTCCTACCTTGACATGCCCGCGGCCGAAGGCGCCGCGTCGCAGGACGCCGCCGCCGCGACGGCCGCCTATCGGGTGCTGCTCGCCCATTATCCAGGCCAGCGCGGCGCGCTCGACGACGCTTATCAGCTCGCGATGAACGCAGTGCCCGAGGCCGCGGCGCGCGAGGCGGGAAGGGCGGTGGGCGAGCGCGCGGCCCAAGCGGCGCTTGCTTCCGGCGGCATCGATCCGGCGATCGTCCAGGTGCCGTATCGGCCGCGTGGGCAGACGGGCGTCTGGACGCCGACCCAGCTGCCCGTCTTCGATCCCTTCACCATCGCCTTCCGGCCTTGGGTGCTGCCGCGCGTCGACGCGGTGCGGCCACCGCCGCCGCCGGAATTAACCAGCCAAAGATGGGCGCGCGATCTCGACGAGGTGCGCCGGCTCGGCGGACGCAACAGCAGCGAGCGTACGCCGCTCCAATCCCTGATGGCGCGCTATCGGATCACGCCGAACATGATGCCGATCATGCGCCAGGTCGCCGACGCGCCCGGACGCGCGCTGGTCCAGAACGCCCGCATGTTCGCGCTCGTCCAGATGGCGTCCGACGACGCTTATATGGCGACCGCCGAAGCCAAGCTTCACTACAATTTCTGGCGGCCGATCACGGCCATCCGCAACGCCGCGGATGACGGCAATGACGCGACCTCGCCGGAGCCGGCTTGGGAACCGCTGATCGCGACTCCGAACCATCCCGAATATCCGTGCGGCCATTGCACGATTGCCGGCGCCGTCGCCGAGGTGATGGCGAGCGAGACCGGGCCGCGGCCGGCGGGTGGGGTCAAGGTCAGCTCGCGCTCAATCCCGAACAGCGCCGTCCAGACTCTGCCGAGCTGGGACGATTGGGTGCGCGAGGTGAATTTCTCGCGCACCCTGGGCGGGGTTCATTACCGCTTCTCGAACGAGGCCGGCGAGGAGGTCGGCCGCCGGGTCGCGCGGATGGCGCTTGAGAGTGTGATGCGGCCGCTGCCGCAACAGGGAAGGAGACGCGCGCGCTAGGTTCGGCGCGCGGGCTTCATCCTGATATCGGCGCTCCAGACGAACCACAGGCCCGGCACGGCGATCAGCAGGATGAAGGGCAGAGCGAATGTGATCGACAGGCCATTGTTGCGCGCGCCGACCTCCTTGCCATTGGCATCGGCGCAGATCAGGCGATAGCCGCGCCTCGGTCCTTCGACGGGGATGCGCTCGATATGCTGGCCCGGTCCGCACAGCCAGCGTCCCAGCCTGTCCGACTCGCGGATGGCGTGACGCGCATATTGGGTGAGGGCGGCGCCGCAGCCGAAGCCGAACACGAGCGCGATCGTGAGCACCGCGGCGGACAGGCCGATCCGGCGGCGATTGCCGATCGGCCGATCGTGAAAGTTGATGATCATCACTTCACCGTGTTCGACGCGTAGGTGGAATCGGGCTCGGCGCGCATGGAATTGAACAGGCCGGGCTGCAGCATGTCGTCGGCACGGCGGATCTGCTGGTTGTCGGCGCGCCGCAGATGGAGCGTGATCGCGCCCTCGAAACCCTGCTCGACCTGGCCGGTGAATCGGGCGGCGACGCCATGGACGTCGTTCGGTCGTGACCGCCGCCGGCTGGCGGCGAGATTTGCGCGCAGCTGCTCGGCGCTGTCCGGCTCTGCCTCGCTGAGATCGAGCTCGATCCCCTGGATCGAATTGATCGGGCAGCCGCGGATCGCGGTGATCGCGATCGTCCCCCCCGGCGCCGGCAAGGCGAGATCCTCGATCGCCACCATCCGCCCGACATGTGGCGCGGGATTTCGGACGAGCTGGCAGGCCGTGACGGGTGTCGACTCCGACTGACAGCCGGCAACGGCCATCGGCAGCGCCAAGGCGAGGAGACGTCGGACCATGAAAGCGCTAGACCGTCATCCGGCCAGCGGTGCAAGCGTCAATCCGCCGACCTCATTCCAGCGGCAGACAGGCTTCGGGGGGCGGGCTGCTGCGCTCGCGGCGCTGGATCAAGTCGGCGATCGCGGAGCCGATCTGCGCCATCGTGAACGGCTTCCTGAGTACACTAACGTCGGAAGGCGCCTTGCCCAGCGACTCGCTGGCGGCATAGCCGCTGATGATGATGCCGGGAATTTCGGGGCGGATCTTCCGCGCCTGTTCCAGCATGTCGCTTCCGGACATGAGCGGCATGGCGTAGTCGGTCACGATCAGATCGAAGCCGGCGGGCTGGGCGGCGAGCGTCTCGAGCATGGCCGGCCCGTCCGAGGCCGTCTCGACGCCATGGCCGAGATCGCGCAGCATTTCCGCGGTGGTCTCGCGCACCGCGTCATGATCGTCGACCAGCAGGATCTTGAGCGGACGAACCGGCTCGGCGAGGTCGCGCCGGACTGCCGCCTGGCCGGTTTCGTGGGCATCGGAGTCCGGGGCTCGCGGCAGCCAGATTCCGACGGTGGTGCCTTTACCCCAGGTCGAATCGATGTCGATTGCACCGCCCGACTGGCGCGCGAAGCCATAGACCATCGACAGGCCGAGCCCGGTCCCCTTGCCGACCTCCTTTGTCGTGAAGAAGGGCTCGGTCACCTGCTCGAGCAGGTCGGCCGGAATGCCGCTGCCGCTGTCGGCGACCTCGAGCACGACATAGGAGCCCGGCGGCAGACCGAGCGGATTGCCCTCCTCGGTCACCGCATTGCGCGCGGTCACCGAGATCGTGCCGCCGCGCGGCATCGCATCGCGCGCATTGATGATCAGGTTCACCAGCGCGAGCTCGAGCTGCGTCGAGTCCGCATAAGCGCGCCACGCGTCGCCCGGTGCATGCCATTCGAGCCGCACGAGCCCGCCAAGTGTGTGCGCGAGCAGGTCCGTCACCGTCGTCTTCAGCGCCGACATCTGGATCTCGGCCGGCTGCAGCTGCTGGCGGCGGGCGAAAGCGAGCAGCCGACCGACCAGATCCGACCCCTGCTCGGCGGCGCGCCGGGTCATGGCGATGATTTTCTTCTGATCCTCGCCGAGCTCGAGCCGGCGTTCGATCAGGCCGATCCCACCGAGAACGGCGGCGAGCAAATTGTTGAAATCATGGGCGATGCCGCCGGTCAGCTTGCCGATCGCGTCCATCTTGCGGATCTGCAGCAATTCTTCCTCGAGCGACTTGCGCTCGGTGACGTCGAGCAGCGATCCCGCGTAAATCGCGGCGCCGTCGCGATCGGGCAGCCGAACCGCCTGGTCGAGGAAATGCTTGTACTGGCCGTCGGCGCAGAGCCAGCGATATTCGATCGCCATCGAGCCGCTCCGCCTTCGCTCCGCCAGGCCTTCGAGCGTGCGCGGCAGATCGTCGGGATGGACCCGCTCCGCCCACAGATCCGGCTGCGCCGAGACGTCGGCGAGACTGAAGCCGGTCAGCGCCTGCAGATTGCCGCCGACGAACTGGGGTATGCGCGGCGTCCCGTCGCTATCCTCCATATAGAGCACGATCGGCAGGCTCTCGATGATCGCCGCCTGGCGTTGCTCGGCGAGCCTCAGCGCCTGCTCGATCTCGAGCCGCTCGGCATTGGCGCGAAGATTGGCGTCGAGCAGCCTTTGCTCCTGCGCTGCCTTGCGCTCGATCTCCTGCCGCATCGTGTAGAGGTCGACGAAGACCGCGATCTTGGAACGCAGCACGACCGGTTCGACCGGCTTGAACACATAATCGACCGCGCCCTTCGAATAGCCGCGGAGCAGATGCTCCTTCTCCTTGTTGACGGCGGACAGGAACACGATCGGGATGCGCTTGGTCTGTTCGCGGCCGCGGATCGCCTGGGCGGTCTCGTAGCCGTCCATGCCGGGCATGTAGACGTCGAGCAGGATCACCGCGAATTCGCCCTTGAGCAGATGGCGAAGCGCTTCCTCGCCCGACCGCGCCGTCTCGACCTCGGCGAGATCCTCGATCACGGTCCGGATGGCGAGCAGGTTTGCCTCGTCGTCGTCGACCACCAGCACCCGCGCCGGCCGGATCGGTTCGACGGCCGGATCGGGACCGTAGGCAGCCGACTGCTGGGCTTCCAGCTCGTTCAGTGCGTCGATCAGGGGCTGGCGAACCACCGGCAAGTTCCTATTCCGCCGGCGTCGCGGACAGCGCCGGCTCGCCGGCCGCGGCCAGGCCGGGCGGCGCCCCCGCCGCGGCCTGGCTGCGCGTCTTGCCGATCCAGACCCGGAGCAAGGCGAGCAGCAGCTCGATGTCGACGGGCTTGGCGATATAGTCGGAGGCGCCGGCATCGAGGCACTTCTGGCGGTCGCCCTTCATCGCCTTGGCGGTGACCGCAATCAGTGGGACATTGGCGAGCGCGGGCCGTGCCCGGATCTGCTGCATCGTCTCATAGCCATCCATCTCAGGCATCATGATGTCGATCAGCGCCACATCGATTCCAGGTGTCTGCTCGAGGATCAAAATGCCGTCGCGGCCGCGTTCGGCATGAAGCACCTCCACATCGTAGCTCTCGAGAACGCTGGTCAGGGAGTAAATGTTGCGGATGTCGTCGTCGACGATGAGGATTTTGGCGCCCGCCAGTTCCGGCAGCACCCGCGGCGGCGCCGCCGCCTCCTCGACTGGCCGCGGCCGACGCTTCTTCGTCACCTGCTTGGTCTGGCCCGCGATCTTGCGGAACACCTTGGCGAGGTCGGCATGGGCGGCCGGCTTCTCGGTGACGCCGCGCGCGCCCATCTCGGTCACATAGTCAATCTCGTCCGCGCCCGAGATGACGTGGATCGGGATCTGGCTGGTCGCGCTGTCATGCTTGAGCAGGTCGAGCAGGACAAAGCCGTTGATGTCGTCGAGACCGAGATCGAGCGTGATCGCATCCGGCCGCAGCTTGCGCGCCAGCGCCAGCGTGCCGGCGCCGGCGGTCGAGATCACGCCCTTGAGCCCGGCCTCATGGGCAAGGTCGAGCAGGATCGAGGCGAAGGTGACGTCGTCCTCGACGATCAGCACGAACGGGCTGCCGCCGAGACTGTCGCGATCGTCGCTGATC
>JAYRLF010000492.1:0-2637 GCA_041905385.1 Allosphingosinicella sp. | reverse complement strand
CCTTTTTTTAATCGATACCCGCGTGGGGCGCTGATTTAATCTCCCTGCCCTCTGTGCTTAATCTGCGCCCCGGCGCGAAACATAGGGAATAGCAACGCAGACAGAGTGGCGGGATTGGCGCAGCATATTTTCTCGCAGAGACGCAGAGGGCGCAGAGATTCCGTGTCTTTCACCGGGGTTGGTGCATGGCCGAAGGCCAATATGGATTAGCCTGCGGCGCTGTTTGAAGGTGTATTGCCTCTCTGCGTCTCTGCGTCTCTGCGCGCAAAATATTCGGCTTTAGGGGATCGAAGATGGCCCGATTGAACTATGTCGAGCTGCCGGTCGGCGAGATCGGGACGGCGAAATCCTTCTATGAAGCGGCGTTCGGCTGGTCGCTGGCCGAGTTCGGGCCGACTTATGCGGCGACCATGACCGGTGATACCGACATCGGGCTGCAGGCCGATGCGGCCGAGGCGACGCGGGCGCCGTTGCCGGTGATCGACGTCGCGGATCTCGAAGCGGCGTTGGCGGCGGTGAGCGCGGCCGGCGGGACGATCTCGCGGTCGATCTTCGCCTTTCCGGGCGGGCGGCGCTTCCAATTCCTCGATCCGGCCGGCAACGAAATGGCCTGCGTCCAGGCGGATTGATCCGGCTCCGCGGCCCGTCCTAAGTGCCGCGCGTGACGCCCGACGATCCGATCGCGTTCATTCGCGGCAATCTCCCGATCCTGCCGGTGCCCGGCGTGCCCGAGATCCGGCTGCACAAGGCGCTCCCGACCAGCGGCGTCGGACGACTGGTCGATCCGAACGAGGGCGGCTCGCCTTATTGGGCCTATTATTGGGGCGGCGGCCTCGCCCTCGCCCGTTACCTGCTCGATCATCCTTATGCCGTCACCGGCCGGCGCGTGCTCGATCTCGGAGCAGGATCTGGGCTGGTCGCGATCGCCGCCGCCAAGTCGGGCGCGCTGTCGGTGCTCGCGGTCGATGTCGATCCGCTGGCGGTCCAGGCGATCGGGCTGAACGCGGCCGTCAACCGAGTCGTGGTCGACGTGCTGCACGACGACATCATCGGTGCGGCGCCGCCGGACGTCGATGTCGTGCTGGTCGGCGACCTCTTCTACGAAGCCGATTTGGCGATGGCGGTCACGGACTTCCTCGACCGATGCATCGAATCTGGGGCCACGGTGCTGGTCGGCGATCCCTGGCGCGCGTCCCTGCCGCGGCACCGGCTCCGCACCCTGGCCGAATATCAGGTCCGGGAGACGGACGGCGCGGCCATCGGCACCGCAGTCTTCGCGTTCGAGCCCTTCGCCGTCGCGCCCACGGTCGCGGCGCCGAACGTCGTCCGGACCTGATCAGCCGGCCCAAGGATGCCGACCCACCTGGTCGGCGACGGTGTCGACGCTCGGCCGCTCCCCGAGCCGGATGGCGAGGCCGCCGGTGCGGCGGAGCATGAAGCGGTCGGCGCGCAGCCAGCGGGGCGTGCAGCCGCGCGGCATGCCGCGGTCGGCGATGACGATGTCGGCGCGGGCGCAGGCGCGCACCATCTCGTCCCAGCGGACGAGATGCGGCGTCCTCGTCACCAGGACATGCCATTGCCGGCCGCCCGAACGCAGGTTGACCGCGCAGAGATCGCGGCTGCAGGCGGCGGCAGGCAGCCGCTCGAGATCGCGATAGACGGGCTCGGCGCCGGCGAGCTCGGCCATGGTCTCGCGGACATAGTCGCCCGCCTTGGGCCGCAGCAGCGCGAGCCGGCCGTCGGCGGTGCGCAGCACGACGTGGCGGCCGTCGCCGGTGACGAGGATATCGGGGGCGGTGATCGACAGCGCCCAGATCGCGCCGGCCAGGACCGGCAGCGCGCCGATCAGCCGCCAGCGCGTCCGCCACAGGCAAATCCAGAGGCCGCCGGCGATCATCAAAGCGAAGGCGCCGCGCGGCATGGCTGGCAGCAGGGCGACCGCTCCGGGCGCGGACGCGGTGGCATGGGCAAGCCAAAGCAGGAAGGAGAGCGTCTGGCCGGTCAGCCACCAGAAAGGCGCGCCGAGACCGACCAGATCGAACAGCAAGGCGAGCGCCTCGAGCGGCATGATCACGAAGGTGGTGAGCGGAATGGCGATGATGTTGGCGCCGGCGCCATAGAGGCCGGCCTTGTGGAAGTGGAACAGGGCGATCGGCACCAGCGCGAGCTCGACGGCGAGACCGGTGAGGACGAGGCCAAGCAGGAAGCGGCCGGTCTTGGCCAGCCCGCCTTCGTCGCGGCGGGATAGCAGCGCCTGAATGCGGGGATTTTCGTGGAGGGCGACGATCGCGGTGATCGCGGCGAAGCTGAGCTGGAAGCTCGCGCCGGCGAGCGATTCCGGCCACAGGACCAGGACGACGAGCGCGCCGACCGCGACCAGGCGCAAGGTGATCGCGTCGCGGCCGAGCGCGATGCCGGCGAGGACCAGCAAGGCGGCGATACAGGCGCGCACCGTCGGCACCTCGGCGCCGGTAAGCAAAGTGTAGGCGACGCCGGCGAGCGCGCCGACCGCGGCCGCGATCAGGACAAGGCGGAATCGCAAGGCGAGCATCGGGCTGAGCGCGAGCAGCTTCAGCGTCAGCAACATCACCGCGCCGACCACGGCGGTGAGGTGGAGGCCGCTGACCGACAGGAGGT
>JAYRLF010000057.1:0-14856 GCA_041905385.1 Allosphingosinicella sp. | reverse complement strand
CGGATTCGGCAACCATCTCCCGACGCGGCATTGGCGAAGCACTCTACAGCCAACCCCCCGTTGGCGCGCGCAAATCTATCATGGATTCAACAATTGTGAACCATAAGTGGAGTCAGGGGCTGTCCGGATCCGGGATTTCGCCCGGACGCGCCCGCACCAGGCGCTGCGCCAGCGCCACCGGATGGCCAGCGCGCAGCATCGCCGCCAACGCCTTTTCCCGCGCTGCGCGGTCGCCTTCCGCGACGGCGAACGGGCCGATCCGGCGCCGCTCGGCGAAGCGCAGGGCGGCCTGCCAGGCGCCGGCCTCGGCCGTTTCGCGCGCATCGGCGGCATCCTCTTCCTCGATTCCGGCGGCGCGCAACGCCTGCCCGAGCCGGCGCGCGCCAAAGCCGCGGCGGCCGAACGAAGCGGCGCGGGCGGCGGCGAAGGCGCGGTCGTCGACATAGCCGAGCGCGGCCATGCGGGCGACGATCTCGTCGACCGGCGGATCGCCCTCGCCCTCCCAGCCGCGCTCGCGCAGCTTGCGGCCGAGATAGGCGGCGAGCTTCGCCCGGCTCGTCGCGAAGCGTCCGGCATAGGCCAAAGCGCGCTCTTCGAGGCCCTGACGGTCGAGCGGCGGACGCGGCTTCTTCTTATGGGACTGACGCATCGCCATGTTTGTGCCACAGTCGGGCCGGATTATGAACGCGCCCCGGCTCGTAGAGGCGGCGGCTGAACTGCAATTTCGGGCCGCGCATGATTCTGGCTCGGCCCATGAATGAGGATTCAGCCCGACGTGCTTGACCCCAAAGGCCAAGAGAAGCCGCGCGGCGGCGACACGCCTGCACTCGTACCGACCCCGACCGACGACGACCTGCCGCGCCGGTTCGCGGATTTCGGCACCATGCCTGAAGCGCTCGATTATGCGGCGCAGGGGGAGCGCGGCCTCAATTTCCACAATCACCGCGCCGAGCTCGTCCGGGTCTATACCTATCGCGAGATCCGCGAGGACGCGCTCGCCTGCGCCTATCGGATGATCGCCCGCGGAGTCGCGCCCGGCGACCGGATCGCGCTGATCGCCGAGACCGGGCCGGATTTCGTCCCCTTGTTCTTCGGCGCCGTCTATGCCGGCGCCTGGCCGGTGCCCTTGCCGCTGCCGACCTCGTTCGGCGGCCGCGATTCCTATATCGACCAGCTCTCGGTCCAGCTGAAGAGCTCGGATCCGAAGATGCTGTTCTTCCCGCCCGAGCTGGCCGCCATGGCCGGAGCCGCTGCCGAGGCGCTCGGCGTCGAGGCGGTCGACTGGGAGGCCTTCGCCGCCGAGGACGCCCCGGAAACCGCCTTGCCGGCGGCCGGCCCCGACGACATCGCCTATCTGCAATATTCGAGCGGCTCGACCCGCTTCCCGCACGGCGTCGCGATCACGCATCGGGCGCTGCTCCACAATCTTTCGTCGCATTCGCACGGCATGAAGCTGCAGACGGGCGACCGGGTCGTCTCCTGGCTGCCCTGGTATCACGACATGGGCCTGGTCGGCTGCCTGCTCGGGCTCGTCGCCAATCAGGTCTCGTGCGACTATCTGAAGACCGAGGATTTCGCGCGCCGTCCGCTCGCCTGGCTCGACCTCATCAGCCGCAACCAGGGCACGACGATGAGCTATTCGCCGACCTTCGGCTACGACATCTGCGCGCGCCGCGTGTCGAGCCAGATGGACGTCGCCGAGCGCTTCGACCTGTCGCGCTGGCGCGTCGCCGGCAATGGCGCTGACATGATCCGGCCCGATGTCATGCAGTCGTTCGTCGACGTCTTCGCGGCGGCGGGCTTCGACGCCAAGAACTTCATCCCGAGCTACGGGCTTGCCGAGGCGACGCTGGCGGTGACCCTGATGCCGCCGGGCGAAGGCATCGTCGTCGAGCTGGTCGAGGAGACGCTGCTCGCCGGCGGATCGCCCGGCGAACGCGATCGGCCGCAGCGCTACCGCGCGGTCGTCAATTGCGGCAAGGCGGTGCGCGACATGGAGCTCGCCATTCGCGGCGAGGACGGCAGCCCGCTCTCGGAACGCGAGATCGGCAAGGTCTTCTGCCGCGGTCCCTCGGTGATGGTCGGCTATTTCCGCGACGAGGAATCGACCGCCGCCTGCCTCGATGCCGACAATTGGCTCGACACGGGCGACATGGGCTATCTGTCCGAAGGCTATCTCTACATCGTCGGCCGCGCCAAGGACATGATCATCATCAACGGCAAGAATCACTGGCCGCAGGACATCGAGTGGGCGGTCGAGCAGCTGCCTGGCTTCAAGGCCGGCGACATCGCCGCTTTCGCGATCACCACCCCCGGCGGCGAGGAGACGCCGGCGGTGCTGGTCCAGTGCCGCACCTCCGATTCCGAGGAGCGCGGCCGGCTGCGCGACCTGATCCGCGAGCGGGTGCGGGCGATCACCGGGATCAATTGCGTGATCGAGCTGGTGCCGCCGCGTTCGCTGCCGCGGACCAGCTCGGGCAAGCTCTCCCGCGCCAAGGCCCGCAACCTTTATCTGTCCGGCGAGATCCAGACCTACGACATCGCGGCGTAATATTGTCCCTTTCGGGACTTGCTGCACCGGCCCGCTCCCCCATCCGGGGCCGGGGGGGGGGTGGCCCCGCACCCGCCGTGGGCCCCGTCTCACCTCCCAGAGCATAGCCTGTCGGGAGGTCGGGTGGGGAGCGGGCCGGTGCAGCTCTGCGCGTAAGCGCCCAATCAAAAGCCCGCCGAACCCGTAAGATTCACGTTAAATTGCGTCAGGCTGGATAACGGTTCCCTAACGCTTTGCGGCTATCGCGAATCCCTCTGGGAATCCGATGACCGAAAAGAGTGTCCCCAAGCTCGACTGGCGCGTCGTCTTCAATCGCGCCGCCCCACCGGGCAGCCGGGGCTGGGGCCGGGTGCGCGCGGCCCAGCTCGAGCAGATGGTCCGGGCGCTGTCGATCGCGGCCTGGGGCCAGACGGTCAACGCCCTCTTCATCGTCTACATGCTCGCCAACCAGGCGCCGGCCACGCACATGGCCGCCTGGATGGTCAGCCTCGCCATCCTCATGCACTATATCGCCCGGCACAAGTCGAAGCTGTCCCGGCGCCAGGTCCACTCGGTGCCGCGCCAGACGATCAACCGGGCCGCCTATCATTCGATCTTCTTCGGCCTCGTCTGGAGCTTCCCGGCCCGCTACTTCTTCGAGTTCGCCAATCACGGCCAGCAGCTCGCCTTGTGCGTGATCACCGCGACGATGATGGCGGGCGCCGCCTTCGTCTTCTCGCCGATCCCGGCCGCCGCCGCCGCTTATGTCGTCATCATGGGCGTCGCCGCGACCCGGATGCTGCTGACCACCGATTCGCTGGTGATCGCCGCGATCGGCCCGATCTACACCGCCGCGATGCTGTTCATGGTGCTCCAGAACGGCCGCGCCTTCATGCAGCGCAAGTGCCTCGATATTGCGCTCGAGGAGCGCCAGGAGACGGTCAGCCTACTGCTGCGCGAGTTCGAGAATAGCGACGCCGACTGGCTGTGGCAGACCAATGGCTCGCTCGGCTTCCAGAACGTCTCGGCCCGCTTCGCCCGCGCCATCGGCCGCGAGCCGGACGAGCTCGAGGGCATGCCGTTCGCGGACTTCCTCAAGGCGGTGCCGCGCACCGACCAGTCGGTGCGCCGCGCGGTCGCCTCGATCGAGGCGGCGATGGCGCGCCGCGAGCCGATCAACGAGGTCGTGATCCCGCTGCCGTTCGGCGACGAGGTCAAGGCGATCGAGCTGTCGGCGCGGCCGACCTTCTCCAAGCAGGGGCGCTTCATCGGCTATCACGGCGTCGGCTCGGACGTGACCGAGTCGCGGCTCGCCGCCGACCGGATCGCCCATATGGCCCGCCACGATGCCCTCACCGGTCTGCCGAACCGGCTGCAACTGCTCGACAACCTCGCCCAGGCGATCGCCACCGCCAAGGCGCGGGGCGAGGAGTGCGCGGTGCTGCTGGTCGACCTCGACCGGTTCAAGACGATCAACGATTCGCTCGGCCATGTCGCCGGCGACCATCTGCTCCAGCAGGTGGCGCGCTGCTTCGAGACGGTGATCTCGGACGAGATGACCGCCGGCCGGCTCGGCGGCGACGAGTTCGCGATCGTCATCCCCTCGGTGGACAATCGCGAAGAGCTCGAGCAGCTCTGCCTGGCCCTGGTCGGCGCGCTGCAGGGGCCGTTCCTCTATCGCGACCAGCGGCTGTTCGTCGGCGCCAGCATCGGCGCCGCGATCGGACCGACCGACGGCGAGAGCGTCGAGGAATTGATGCGCAATGCCGACCTCGCGCTCTATCGGGCCAAGGACGGCAGCGGCAACGACGTCCGCTTCTACGAGCCAAGCTTCCACGCCCGCGCCGAGGAACGGCGCAAGATCGAGCTTGCGCTGCACAGCGCGGTCGATGCCGGCGAGTTCACCCTGAACTACCAGCCGGTGGTCGATGCCGGCACGCTCAAGATCAGGAGCTTCGAGGCCTTGCTCCGCTGGCACAATCCGGAGCTGGGCCAGATCTCGCCGGTCAAGTTCATCCCGATCGCCGAAGAGACCGGCATGCTCGGCCGGATCGGCGAATGGGTGCTGCGCACCGCCTGCCGCGAGGCCGCGACCTGGCCCGCCGACATCTCGATCGCGGTCAACGTGTCGCCGCGCCAGCTCAGGGATCCCGGCTTCATCGTCACCCTGGTCTCCGCCCTCACCCAGGCCGGCCTCTCGCCGCAGCGGCTGGAGCTGGAGGTGACCGAGACGGTGTTCCTCGAGCTGACCACGGCGACGCAGAAGATCCTGCAGCAGATCCAGAGCCTCGGCGTGCGGCTGGCGATGGACGATTTCGGCACCGGCTATTCGTCGCTCGGTTATCTCAGGAAGGCCGATTTCGACACGCTGAAGATCGACCGCAGCTTCGTCTCGTCGATCAGCGCGAGCAATCCGGAAAGCACCGCGATCATCCGCGCCGTCGTCGCGCTGGCCGGCAGCCTCGGCATGAAGACCGTCGCCGAGGGCGTTTCGACCGAAGAGCAGCTCGAGCTGGTCCGCACCCTTGGATGCGACAAGATCCAGGGCTATATCTTCTCTCGCCCAGTGGCGGCATCGACGGTCAAGACGATGCTCGGCGAGAACAAGTCGCTCGCCGCGGCCTAGCAATCCCTCCCCGTTGCGGGGTGAGGGGTTTATCGCTTGCGCCGATACCGCCACGAAGCTAAGGGCTGCCGCCTCTGGCTCTTAGGAGTGTAGCTCAGCTGGTAGAGCATCGGTCTCCAAAACCGAGGGCCGTGGGTTCGAGTCCCTCCACTCCTGCCACCTTCGCCTCAGGGCGAAGGTAGCGCTCCGAGGGGCAGCTGGAACGGTGTCCGACATCGTTTCAAGGCCAAGGCAGGTCCGGCGAAGCGGGCGCGGCCTCGGCCCTGTTCGTGTTGGTATTTGAAAGGGTTAGAAGAGCGTGGCGCGAGTCAATCCAGGCGAATTCCTGCGGCAGGTCCGCGCCGAGACGGCCAAGATCGTCTGGCCGACCCGCAAGGAGACGATGATGACGGCGCTGATGGTCGTGATCATGACCTCGCTGCTCGCCCTCTTCTTCTTCGGGATCGATTCCGCGTTCAGCGCGATCGTCCAGGCGCTGCTCGGTCTGCTCGGTTAAGGAAAACACAGAAACAATGTCCCGCTGGTACATCATTCACGCTTATTCGGGCTTCGAGAACAAGGTCCGCGACGCGATCATGTCGGAGGCGACCCGCCTCGGCCTCGACCGGCTGGTCGAGGCGGTCGAGGTGCCGACCGAGAAGGTGACCGAGGTCCGCCGCGGCAAGAAGGTGACGTCGGACCGCAAGTTCTTCCCGGGCTATGTGCTCGCCAAGCTCAACATGAACGACGACGTCTATCACCTGGTGAAGAACACGCCGAAGGTGACCGGCTTCCTCGGCGCGAGCGGCAAGCCGCAGCCGATCTCGGACAATGAGGCGGCGCGGATCCTCAACACCAAGGACGAGGCCGCCGCGGCCGCGCCGAAGACCAAGATCAGCGTCGACTATGACATCGGCGACAACGTCAAGGTGCTCGACGGTCCGTTCGCCAGCTTCAACGGCCTGGTCGAGGAGCTCGATTTCGAGAAGGGCCGGGTCAAGGTCTCGGTCTCGATCTTCGGCCGCGCGACCCCTGTGGAGCTCGAGTTCGAGCAGGTGGAACGCGTTAAGTAATTTCCGTCGCCATCAGGCGACGACACCAGTTCCCGGAGCGATCCGGGAAATTCCGCGGGAGGCCGGTCTCAGGATCAGCCGTTCGGACCGCTAAACTTGAAAGAGAGTGACAGATGGCAAAGAAGATAACGGGCTATATCAAGCTCCAGGTGCCCGCGGGCACCGCCAATCCGTCGCCGCCGATCGGCCCGGCCCTGGGTCAGCGCGGCGTCAACATCATGGAGTTCTGCAAGGCGTTCAACGCCGCGACGCAGGACCTCGAGAAGAACATGCCGATCCCGACGATCATCACGGTCTATGCGGATCGCAGCTTCAGCTTCGAGACCAAGACCCCGCCGGCGAGCTTCCTTCTGAAGAAGGCGGCGCGCATCACCTCGGGCTCCAAGGAGCCGGGCAAGTCGACGATCGGCCGCGTCACCCGCGACCAGCTGCGCGAGATCGCCCAGGTGAAGATGAAGGATCTCAACGCCAACGACATCGAAGCGGCGGCGAAGATCATCGAAGGCTCGGCCCGCGCGATGGGCCTGGAAGTGACGGGGAACTGATCATGGCGAAGCTCACCAAGAAGCAGAAGAAGCTCGCCGAGACGGTCGACACGCAGAAGCTCTACGGCGTCGACGAGGCGATCAGCACGGTCAAGGCCAATGCCACGTCGAAGTTCGACGAGACGGTCGAGGTCGCATTGAATCTGGGCGTCGATCCGCGCCACGCCGACCAGATGGTCCGCGGCGTCGTCACCCTCCCCGCCGGCACCGGCAAGACGGTGCGGGTTGCGGTCTTCGCCAAGGGCGACAAGGCCGACGAGGCGACCAAGGCCGGTGCCGACGTGGTCGGCGCCGAGGACCTGATGGAGACCATCCAGGGCGGCCAGATCGACTTCGACCGCGTCATCGCGACGCCCGACATGATGGGCATCGTCGGCCGGCTCGGCAAGGTGCTCGGTCCGAAGGGCCTGATGCCGAACCCGAAGCTCGGCACGGTCACGCCGAACGTCGCCGAGGCGGTCAAGGCCGCCAAGGGCGGTCAGGTCGAGTTCCGTGTCGAGAAGGCCGGCATCATCCATAGCGGCATCGGCAAGGCGAGCTTCTCCGAAGCGGACCTCCGGAAGAATTTCGACGCCTTCGTCGACGCGATCGTCAAGGCGAAGCCGACCGGCGCCAAAGGCAAATATGTCAAGAAGGTCGCATTGAGCTCGACCATGGGTCCGGGCCTCAAGATCGACGTCGCCGAGGTGGCGTCGGCCTGACCGGCACGCTCTTGTCGAAACACGGAAGGCCGGGGCGAGAGCTCCGGCCTTTCGCTTGAAGGACGACGTCGATGGCGATCTGGCTTCTGCTCGCGTCATTGGTCGGCGGCTCGATCGCGCTGGCGCTCATGCTGCGCTGGGCGATGCGCAAGCTCGCCTTCCGCTTCATGCGGTTCGAGGTGCGGGCGCGCGGCCGCACCTACATCTACCATCGCAAGCGGTTCACCGATCCGAACGGGCGTGTCGTCACCGACCCGGCGCTACTCGCCGAGCTCGATCAGGCCTGGCGCACGATCGAGGTCAAAACGGCGCTTGGCATCCGGCACTACTGACCGGCGTCGAGCCGCTCAGCGCGCGGCTGCGCGTGTGGCGGTCCACCATCGGCCTTCGGGGCCCGAGCGGGTCGCGGACGTGACGGCTCCGGAGGAGGCGCGCGCGAACTCTATCGTCGAGGTGGGGCCGGCACCGAAGCGATCCGTGCCGATCGGCACGAGCGGCAGGCGTGCCCCGGTCGCCCAGCGGACGGCGAGCAGCTCTCCGGCCGCCTCGATTCGGAATCCATCCCGGCCGGGAATCGCATAATCGCCAATGAAATCACTCAAATTTTCAGCATCGGCGAGCGGTCCGTCGTGGAGCATGGTCGATTGCTGACGAATCTGGCGCCAAAGCGCGCCCTCGCGAACGAAGGTCGCCGTCCCGCGCAGCCACATGTCGCGCCCGAGCCGGCGGTCGCGGAAGCGCACGATCGAGCCTCGCACGGCGGTTGCGCCGAACAGCCGGATCTCAGCCTCATATTCGCGAATCTCGGCCGTCTGTCTCGGCAGCCGGCCGCTTCCGACCAGTGCCAGCCAGGTCGTCCTCCGCTCGATCTGGCCGAGCGCGTGGAGCATCTCGAAATCGGGATGGACGAGCTGCTCGAGCCGCGCCACATCGCGGGCCTCGACGGCACGCTGGATCGCCTGGAAGGCAGCCTCGACCTCCGAATCACTCGCATGCGCCGCACCGGCGGTCAGCACAGCCGCGCCCGCCATCGTGGCAGTGGCGAATCGCGCCAGGGGACGCATGCCCACCTTTGAAGCCGATTGGCCCGCTCCCCGCAAGCCGCGTGCCGACCGCGCCCGAATGGATTGACTTCCCGGCAAAATCTTCTAGATGCCCCGCTTCGCTTGCCGGCTTGTCCGGCGGGCACCGTCCGAGACAGCTGGTGAGGGCCCTGCCCTCTTAATCTCCAGCCTAGACGGGGAAGAGAGTTTCAAGACCGCCCTCCCGATCGGAGCCGGCGGTCCCGCCTAACGCTCCACCGGGGCCAGGCATCCTTCTTTCCCTTCGGACCTGTGATGCGTGCCGTCGCACGCATCGCGCACGCCCGCCGGATGGTCCGGCGGGTGAATGTGGAGAGAAGCATGGATCGAGCTCAAAAAGCCGAGCTTGTCGCCGAGCTGAAGCAGACGTTCAACGAGGCCAACGTGGTGGTTGTCACCCGTAACCTCGGCCTGACGGTGGCCCAGTCCACCAAGCTCAGGAATCAGATGCGGGACGCCGGCGCCAGGTTCAAGGTTGCGAAGAACCGGCTCGCTCTCATTGCGCTCGAGGGAACGCCCTACCAGCCGATCGGCGACCTGCTGAACGGCCCGACGGCGTTGGCCACCTCGTCCGACCCGGTCGCCGCCGCCAAGGCTGCGGTCGACTTCGCCAAGACCAACGATCGTCTCGAGATCGTCGGCGGTGCGATGGGCGAGACCATCCTCGACGTGAACGGAGTGAAGGCGCTCGCCGAGCTCCCGTCGCTTGACGAACTGCGTGCCAAGATCGTGGGCCTCATCCAGGCGCCCGCGACCAAGATCGCGCGGACGATCAACGAGCCGGGTGCCCAGCTCGCCCGCGTTTTCGGCGCCTTTGCGGCGAAAGACGCAGCCTAAGACCCCTTTTGAACTGAACCTCCGGGGCAAGGCCCCGATAGTGGAGATACGAAAATGGCAGACATCAATGCGCTTGTTGATCAGCTTTCCGAGCTGACCGTTCTCGAGGCGGCGGACCTCGCCAAGGCCCTCGAAGAGAAGTGGGGCGTCTCGGCCGCCGCCGCGGTTGCGGTCGCCGGTCCGGCCGCCGGTGGCGGCGCCGCCGCTCCGGCTGCCGAAGAGCAGACCGAGTTCGACGTGATCCTCACCGGCGACGGTGGCAAGAAGATCAACGTGATCAAGGAAGTCCGCGCGATCACCAACCTGGGCCTGGGCGAAGCCAAGGCGCTGGTCGAGGGCGCGCCGAAGCCGATCAAGGAAGGCGTCTCCAAGGCCGAGGCCGAGGAGATCAAGAAGAAGATCGAGGAAGCCGGCGGCACCGTCGAGCTGAAGTGAGCCAGCGCGCCATAGGCGCGCGCGGACTCATCCCGGCGCAGGCCGGGATCCAAGCTGCCTCAGCGCAGCCTGGACGATCAAAAAAAGGGCGGCTCCCAGGGCCGCCCTTTTTGCATCGGTCGGCTTGCGCCGCGAAGTGTGTTATGTCTATAAATCACTAATTCTCAACGTCGGTCCAGCGAGCGAGACGATGCCCGAACCGAGCCCGTCCTCAGTCCTTCACTATCAGGCCAAACCGGCCGCGGCGGGCCTCGAGCCGTTCGACCAGCTGAAGGAGCTGCTCGCGAACGGCTATGTCCCGGATTCCGGCGCGCCCGGCGAGTCGAGCCTCTTGCTGCGTCACAAGTCCGCGCCCGATCTCCTCCTCCATGCCGACGGGCGGATCGAGGTGCCGATCGGCCAGCCGGCCAAGGGCGCGCGTCCTCTCTTCAACTGGCGAGGCTGGCTGAAGCTCATCGCGCTGCTGACGATCGGCGCGATCTTCTGGCTGGTTTCGGTCGGAGTCAGCATCGGGATCCTCGAAGGGATGGGGCTGATCGGCTGATCCCCGCTCAGCTCATGAAGCCGAGGTTCCAGCTGCTTGGATTGTAATTGTTGATGTTCGGCACGACCGTCGAGAGATTGCCGCTCGACACGCCGAACCAGGTCGCCAGGGTCGCCGCATATTGATCGACCGACAGGGTCGGCAGCAGCCTGCCCTGGCCGACATCGTCCGGGCCATTGTTCGCGATTGTCGGCGGCGTGCCATAGAGGTTGCGGCCGCGCACCGCGCCGCCCATCACGAAATGCATCGACCCCCACCCATGGTCGGAGCCGTTGGAGTTCGAGGTCAGCGTCCGGCCGAAATCGGATCCGGTGAAGGCGGTGACGCGGTCGAGCACGCCGAGCTCGGCGCAGACATCGTGAAAATAGCGCATCGCCGTGCCGAGCCGGGTCATCAGGGTCGGGTGATCGGTCAGGATCGAATCGTGATTGTCGAATCCGCCGAGCGAGACGAAGAAGACCTGCCGCTTCGCGCCGAGCTCCTGCGACACCGAGATCAGGCGGGCGACCACGCGCAGCTGGTCGGCAAGGCTGTTGCCGGTCGGGAAGGCGGTCTGGAAGGCAGGCGCCGCCGCCAGCGCGGCGCTGACCTGCGCCTGGGTGTCGAGCGAGCGCTTCGTCACCGTCGCATGCTCGTTCTCGAAGATGTTGGTGCGCGGACCGGTCATCAGCGCGCGCAGGGTCGTCATGCCGGTGGCGGAGCCGAACAGATTCGCCGCATTGTTGAGCAGCGGCACCGGTCCGTTGGTGGTCACGCCATATTGAACGGCGGTCCGGCCCGACATGAAGACGGCATTGCCGGCGGCGTTGATGCAGGTCAGCACGCTGTTGCCATTGCCCGACTGAAGCAGATCGCCGATCCGGCCTCCCCAGCCGCTGGATGCGCCTTCCGGATTGGACGCCTGCCAGAAGCTCTGCTGGTCGTTGTGCGAGAAGAGTTTCGGCGGCAGCGGCACGGTCTTGCTCTGATAGGCGGTCTTGCTGGTCGGCTGGATCAAAGTGCCGACGTTGAGCATCACCGCGAGCCGGCCGGCATCGAAGATCGGCATGAGCGGCGCAAGATTGGGCGCCAGCGCATATTGGCGGCCGCCAGGCAGCGGATTGGCCGGATTGAGCGCGGTCGCGGCCAGCGAGTCACGCGGATGCGCGATCGTGCTGCGCAGCGACGCATAGAGGTTGTAGGAGGCCTGGTCGTAGGGCGGCAGCGTGTTCGCATAATCGTTGCCGCCGTAAAGGAAGATGCAGACCAGCGCCTTGTAGTCGCTCGCGGTCGCGGCGGCGGCCTCGCCGATCGCGGCAAGGTTCATCACGAACGGTCCGGCCCCGCCGAGCATGGACAAGGCGGCGGCCCGCTTGAGGAAGGCGCGTCGGCTCTGATCCATCATCGCTCCCCTGCTCACTTCTGGGCCAGGAATTCGGGCGCGGCGAGCGTCAGCAGGATCGCCGTATAGACCCGGTTGTTGAGGCCATTGGTCGCTGTCGTCGCGATCGCGTCGACCGCCGTCCGGATGCTGGCCTTGGTGCCCGCGCTGAGCCCCGCCCCGAGCAGGAGATCGACCTCGTCGACGAGATTGCCGCTGTTATCGGCCTTGGTCAGGATGTTCGCATAATCGGCGCGGAAGTCGCCGGCGCCGTTGACGATCAGCGCCTGCAGATAATTGACGTAGGCGACCACCGACGGTTCGTTGGTGATCTGGAATTCCGGCGCGACCAGCCCCTGGTTCGCGATCGCGGTGTTGGGCGGCGTATAGCCCGGCCGGAAGAAATTGAAGACGCTCGGGCTCCGGCCGGGGCTCTGGCCGAGCCGGTTGGCGGTCGAGCTGGTATTGCCGATCGCCCAGGCGCCAGACGGCGAATTGGCGTTGAATGCGCGCGCCCAGCCGGTCAGCCGCATGATCGGCTCGCGCAGCTTGCCGTAGCTCGGCGCGCCCGCGATCGCGTCGCTCCGCGCCTCGGGATCGAGCAGGATCGCCCGCACCACGGCGCGCAGGTCGCCGCGCGTGCCGCTGCCATTATTCTCGAACACCGCCGAGATCCGCGCGACATAAGCGGGCGGCGGGTTCGACGTCACCAGATGCTGGATCAGCTGCTTCGAGACGAACGGCGCCACATTGGGATGGGCGAAGATCGCATCGAGGGCGAGCCGCAGGCTGTCGGCTCCGCTGGTGCCGGCCGGAATGGTCGTCCCGAGAAAGGATTTGGCGCCCGTCTCGTGCTGGGCGGCATTGTTGATCATCGGCCGCCGCATCCGGTCGGGCGTCGAATTGTCCGATGAATCGATGGTCCAGCCGGTGAAGACCCGGGCGAGGCCGCTAATGTCCTCCTGGGTGTAGGTCTCGACCGGCTGTCCGCCATTGGTCTGGACACTGCCGTCGGGATTGAGCCGCTGCAGGCCGATCGTGAACAGCTGCATCAGCTCCCGGGCATAATTTTCGTCGGGGACAGCACCGGTGTTCGGGTTGGCCTTCCGGTTGCCGGCGAAGGTCAGAAAATAGCCCATCGCCACATTGGTGGAGATGTTCTGCAGCAGCGTGCGGAAATTGCCGAAGGCGCCGTCCCAGATCACATCGACATAGGCGGCCGTCGCGAACTGGCGCCAGGGAAGGTTCACGCCATCGATGCCGACCACCAGGAAGGACAGGAGGGCCATGCCGACGCGCTGGCGCAGCTGGTCCGGGCTCGCGATCAGCTGCCGCCACATGACCGGGTCGAAGCCGGCCTGGTTGCCGGAATTGGCGGAGACGTTGTAGCCGGCCGACACCAGCCAGTCCCAGTGCGTGATCTGGCGCGGCGTCTGAAACTGGGCGTCGAGCCAGGATTCATAGCCGCTCGCGGCGATCTGCTCGATGCTCGATGCGGTGGCGCCCATCGAGGCCTGGCCGAGCAGCCGCGCCGCCTGGGCCTTGGTCGGAAGGACGATCGCCGGCGGTGCCGGCGGCGCCGGCGGCGCCGGGGCCGCGCCGCCGCCTCCGCCGCCGCAGGCGGCCAGCGCCAGTGCGACGCTCGACGCCGCAAGCGGCGAGGCTGAACTGGCGAAAGCCGGTGGATCAACCTCGTCCGGCAGGACGCAATCGCCCATTGATGGATTGGCTGGCAATTCACTCATGCCGGCTCCCCCCGAACCGTGTCACGCGCGACCAGGGTCGCGCGAAGAGATTACCCAATCGTATAGGCTAACGATCGAGCTGCCGATTCCCTGCGTGGGGAGATGCATTTTTTCCGCGTCCCGCGCCGAAAAGGCCGCGGGCGATCGCGCTCAGCTCATGAAGCCGAGATTCCAGGTGCTTGGATTGTAATTGTTGATGTTCGGCACGACCGTCGAGAGATTGCCGCTCGACACGCCGAACCAGGTCGCCAGGGTCGCCGCATATTGATCGACCGACAGGGTCGGCAACAACCTGCCCTGGCCGACATCGTCCGGACCGTTGTTCGCGATCGCCGGCGGCGTGCCGTAGAAGGCGCGGCCGCGCACGGCGCCGCCCATCACGAAATGCATCGAGCCCCAGCCATGATCGGAGCCGTTTGCGTTCGAGGTCAGGGTGCGGCCGAAGTCCGATCCGGTGAAGGCGGTGACGCGGTCGAGCACGCCGAGCTCCGCGCAGGCATCGTGGAAATAGCGCATGGCCGCGCCGAGGCGGGTCATCAGGACGGCGTGGTCGGCGAGGATCGAATCGTGATTGTCGAATCCGCCGAGCGAGACGAAGAAGACCTGGCGCTTCGCGCCCAGCGCCTGAGACACCGAGATCAGGCGGGCGACGATCCGCAGCTGGTCGGCAAGGCTGTTGCCGGCCGGAAACGGCGTCTGGATGGCAGGCGCCGTCGCCAGAGCGGCGCTGACCTGCGCCTGCGTGTCGAGCGAGCGCCGGGTCAGCCGCGCAAGCTCGTCCTCCAGCAAATTGGTGCGCGGGCTCGTCATCAGGGCCCGCAGCGTCGACATCGCCGCGGTCGAACCGAACAGGCTTGCGGCATTGTTGAGCAGCGGCACGGCGCCGCTGGTGGTGACGCCATATTGGACGGCCGTACGGCCCGACATGAAGACGGCATTGCCGGCGGCGTTGATGCAGGTCAGCGTGCTGCTGCCATTGCCGGACTGCATCAGATCGCCGATCCGCCCGCCCCAGCCAGTCGTCGCCCCTTCCGGATTGGAGGCCTGCCAGAAGCTCTGCTGATCATTGTGCGAGAAGAGCTTGGGCGGCAGCCGCACGCTCTTCGCCTGATAGGCGGCCTTGCTGGTCGGCTGGATCAGGGTGCCGACATTGAGGGCGATTGCGAGCCGTCCGGCATCGAAGATCGGGATCAGCGGCGCGAGATTGGGTGCGAGCGCATATTGGCGGCCGCCCGGCAGCGCCGACGCCGGCCGAAGCTGGGTCGCCGCGAGCGAGTCGCGCGGATGCGCGATCGTGCTGCGCAACGAGGCATAGAGATCGTAGGACGCCTGGTCATAGGGCGTCACCGTGTTCGCATAATCATTGCCGCCATAAAGGAAGATGCAGACCAGCGCCTTA
>JAYRLF010000056.1:13915-14880 GCA_041905385.1 Allosphingosinicella sp. | reverse complement strand
GGGTTGTGTTGGCGTTTGTGTCTAACCAAACACAACCCGCCCCCCCCCCGTGGTTGGGGAGGGGTTGGGGGCGGGGTGAACTTCCGAGGCCCGCGCGGGCGGATGCGTTCACCCCCACCCTACCCTCCCCCATCAAGGGGGAGGGAATCTCTTGGATCAGAGGCCAAAAATGAAACTCCTACGCCCCCTCTTGCTCGCCGCCTCGGTCCTGGCGATCAGCGCCTGCACCGTCGGCCCTGACCACGCACCGCCGGCGACGCCCGCCTCCGCTTCCGCGACCTTCATCGGCGCCGATCACCCCGCCTTCGCGCTCGCCGAGCCGGCGGCGGACTGGTGGCGGCTCTATGAGGATCCGGTCCTCGACCAGCTCGTCCAGGACGCGTTCGCGCACAATACCGACCTGCGCGTCGCCACCGCCAATCTCGCGCGCGCTCGTGCGCTGCTGCGCGAGGCCCGCGCCGGCCGCCTCCCCCAGACCGCGGTCGGCGCGGGCGCAACCTATGGCCGGGTGCCGGAGACCCAGGTGCCCGCCGGGGCGGATCGCGAGGACTGGCAGTTCGACGCCGGGCTCGACGTCTCCTGGGAGCTCGACCTGTTCGGCCGGATCAGCCGCGAGATCGAGGCCGGCCGCGCCGACGCCGCTGCGGCGGCAGCCGCGCGCGATTCGACCCGGGTCGCGGTCGCGGCCGAGACGGCGCGGGCCTATGCCGATGCCGCCGCCGCGGCCGAGCAGCTCGAGGTCGCCGAGCGCAGCCTAATGCTGATCGAGCGCACGCTGCGCGTCACCACTGTCCGTTTCGAAGCGGGTCGAGGCACGGGCCTCGACGTCGCGCGCGTCACTGCTTTGGCCCAGCAGCAGCGCGCGACTCTCCCCCCGCTTCGAGCCGAGCGCGACGGGGCGCTGTTCCGCCTCGCCACGCTCACCGGCCGCGCGCCCCCCCCGCTGCCCCCCACCGCGGGCGCGC
>JAYRLF010000056.1:0-13905 GCA_041905385.1 Allosphingosinicella sp. | reverse complement strand
CGGACCACCTTGCGGCTCGACCAGCCGATCCCGGTCGGCGAGGGCCGGGCGCTCCTGGCGCGGCGACCCGACATCCGAGAGGCTGAGCGCCGGCTGGCGGCGGAGACGGCGCGGATCGGCGTCGCCACCGCCGATCTCTATCCGCGGATCACGCTCGGCGGATCGATCGGTTCGACCGGGCCTTCATTGGGCGACCTGTTCACCGGCGGGCCGCTGCGCTGGCTGCTCGGCCCGCTGATCAGCTGGACCTTCCCCAACCAGGAAGGCATTCGCGCAAGGATCCGCGCCGCCGAGGCCAATGGCGAGGCGGCGCTGGCGCGGTTCGACGGGACGGTGCTCAAGGCGCTCGAGGAGACCGAGACGGCGCTATCCGCCTATCGCCATTCGCTCGAGCGACGGGCGGCGCTGACCGCGGCGCGCGACGCGGCTGGGCGGGCGGCGACGATCGAGCGGGCCCGGCTGCGCGAGGGCGCGGCGGATTCGCTGGCGGTGCTGGATGCGGAACGGACCTTGGCCGAGGCCGAGGCGGCGCTGGCGCTGGCGGATGCGAGGATTGCGTCAGCGCAGGTGGATTTGTTCCGGGCGCTTGGCGGGGGGTGGCAGTCGGGTCAGGTGGTGGTGGCGGCGCGGTGAGTTATCTCGATCTGGCCGTCGACCAGAATAGGCCGTTAGCGCACCGACCGCTTGCCGTTGCGGAAATGCGAGAAGCAAGAAATCAGCTTCGTCAATTTTCGCGTTGCGGATAAATCGTCTCGCCGCGCTTGAGCATCTCGACGAACTCCCTGATCTTTCGCTTCCGGCCTGCTTCCGTTTTCAGATTGTGAACGCGAAAGGCGAGCGCGAAACGATTCTGCGCGCTGAGCTTTGCCAGCATCGCCTTCGCCTTCGGCTCGGCATCAATCGCTGCCTGCAGAGCGTCCGGGATCGCCAGATCCTTCCCACTGCCATAGGCGCGTTGCCAGCGCCCGTCGGCCTTGGCCGCCTCGACATGCCTCAAGCCATGTTCGGTCATCCGGCCTTCGCGGATCAACCGCTCGACATTCTCCACGTTGATCCTGCTCCAGATGCTCTTCGGTCGACGCCGCGTGTAGCGCTGGAGATAGCTTTTCTCATCGAAGCCCTTTCGGACGCCGTCGATCCAGCCCCAGCAAAGGGCGACGTCGATAGCCTCGACGGGCGTGATCGATTTCAAGCCGGATGCAACCTTATGGATCTTGATCCAGACCTCGTCCTCTACGTCGTGATGTTTGCCAAGCCAGGCGTAGAACGCGTCAGCATCCTCGAATTCATGGATCTTGCTGGGATCGACTTTTACTGGGGCCATGGGTCTGCCTAGCTCGCCGACGACCGCTTGTCGTCTCCTCTCCAGCGAGCTGTGAGCGCGCCCAATGGGATACAGGAGGAGCTGGTTTTTTCACGAAAGACCAACCTGCCGGACAGGGTTTGAACCCGACGATAACGATGTATGCGCCCACGGCGATTCGTCTGGACGGGCTCCCGAATGTTGATCTCGCCGTCGGACAGGCACCCCACCCACGTCGCCCCATCGGCTTGCGTAAGAGTAAATCGCCCTTGGTCGTGCCGTTGCCAATTCATTTGGATATCACGCCTACGGTCGAACTGGACAAGAGCGGTCCCATCTGGAGAAAAAGTGATCCGCGCACTTACCATGCCCGGGAGACGGGGAGCCATCCAGATTCCGATCAGGTCGTCCTCCTCCTTTGAACATCCGCAAAGCAGTACAACGAGAAGTAGGAAGAAAGGGCGAAACATCGTGGTGCCTCCCAAACGCGGTGGAGGATTGCGGCAAGAGTGCACTTAATTTACTGTCCGACCCCTTCCGCTCAAGCCTCCGCTCTAGGTCTCGCGCGCAACAGGTGCGCTGTCACCGTATTTCGTAATTCGAAATAAAATCCAACACTACGTAACAACAATGTCGTCGTCACGGAGATCCTCGACCCGAAGGCAATGATCAGCCGGATTGGTTATCATGCGCTCCACACTGTCAAATGCTGCGATGAGATGTGGTTCGGCACGTACGAAGACGTCGCGGTTCACCTCGACCTGATCTATCATTTCGAAACGCCGATTTCGCGCAATAAGGTAAAGATTGGGCGAGCCCCGAGCAAGCGCTGCTACAACACTCCAGTTGAGCTGAATGTGAAACGGCCCCCCTGATTGTTGAAAGTCACTCGAAAGGCGGCTCGCCCTCATGATCGGAGCGATTGTTGGGCTTAGCTCAAGGCTGAGGGTCAATGGGCGAGGTCGCCTACCCGGCCTCTGCTCCCAGATGTGGCGCATGATCGAGACGTAGCCGTAGTCTAGCGAAAAATGCCCGCTGGACTGCTTGAACCACGCACCGGTGATCCAAGGATTCGCAAAGGAGCCGTCGCCCGCATCCCACCTGATGTATGCGCCATATCCTTCGCCTGTGACGGGTATCTCAAAATCGCTTGAAATGACGCCGAAAGAGCCCCGCAGCTCAAAGTTGCATCGGTAGCCCGGCTGCGGTGAGCTTCTGGGCGAGCGACTTGTGGTCGCGCAGCCAGAAAGTAAGATTGCACAGCCGAAAATCAGATGAGTGATCAAACGCATATCTGACCCCGTAGAAACTATCAGAGCGTAAGGCCGTCTTGGCAGCTTTTCTGACACGCAAGGATGGAGCAGTTCCTAACGTCCCACCCTCAACGGACCGGCAGACAACGACCCTTTGCGTACGTTGGCGATGGCAGACCGGCTTAACGCTTCGTTGAGCCGCCCGCGCGACAAGGCTGTATGCGTACCGAGCCCCTCTCCGAACATTGTTCCTTGATGCTTCATCCGGAACGCAGCGTTCGCCCGAGCAATTGCCCCGAAGGTGCCGTTTACATCAGGACCACGAATGAAGGGGGCGACTACGTTCTCAATCCAATCGCCCCATTCCCGATCGTCGTCGAGGGTGGAGATGGCAACGACAATGTGACGGTCGTCGGCAAGGCGAGGAACCCTGTCATCATCGGCGGCGGCAGCGGGGACGACAGCGTCGTCGTTCACGGTGGCCGTGGAGGCTCCGGCAGCCAGACCGGGCAGGGCGGCAAGGGGCCGAATGGCACGATTGTCCAGGACGACTGGGCTTCCGTTTATCGGACAATTCACGCCTGCCGGGCTAACCTTCCTCGGGTGCGTGCTGATCGCGTTCGTGACCGTTGCCGTCATCGCGTGGCGTGCACTCGGAAGCGGAAACAGCCATCACGGCTATTGATGAGCGCTTTCCGCCCATCGCGGATCGGCTGCTTTCGATCCATTGCGGCCTTGATTTCAGAGCCCGGTCTCGGGACGAAGCTCATCTCGCTTCCGTCTCGATCTACTGAACGAGGTGCGCCAAATGAGAAAAGGTCGATCATTCTCGCGATTTTCAACGAGGTTGGCGGTGCCTCTGGCAATCATCCTCACGGCCTGGCAGGCGATGCCAGCGCATGGGCAGTCCCTGCCCAACCACGTCGAGCTGAACTGCACCGGCCGCGCCACGGATACGACCGGCAGGACGGCGCCCTTCGGCCGGATTTTCTTCCTGAGCCTGCGGACGCGCCGCTTCTGCGATTATGGTTGCGGCACGGTCCACGCGCTTGCACGGTGGGATGAAACAATTATCGACCTGTCGCGCCAATCGCGACCGATGTCGCCCGACTCGGACGAAGTTTCGCTCGCCGGCTTTCGGATGACACAAACCTTCAACCGGCGAACTGGCGATTTCTCCGGCAGGGAACTCACCACAGGCTACACGCGCCAAATCTGGACGATGGAAGGCCGTTGCGAAATTCGGACACTTAGAATCTGGCCGGTCAAACGGCACCTCGACACTGTACCTGATAGCGAAATCATACCAGCGCCCACCATCGCAGCACCGTGGGCAGGTTGACCGCTTTCTATCCCGGCCGACCGGGCGCGAGCGACCCATTGCGGTGTTCGATCGTCACGCGACCTCAATTAGAACAGCAGTCGCGTTAAGGCCCAAGCGAGCCCAAGCGACAAGCCGATGAGACCGAGCAGCGCCATGGCCTGAAAGATCTTGCGGGTGTGGATGGCTCGGCTGCCGAAAAGCAGGGTCAGCGGGATCGAGACCAGCGGATAGAGGGCGAAAATGACGGCGCCCGCGATCGGGAAACGCAGCCAGTCGCTGGCCGGCAGATAGTCGTCGGCAAATCCGCGTTCGACCGGCAGGAAGGCAATGGCCGCGAAGATCGCGACGAGCAGGCCGGCACCGATCGCCTGGCGTACGCGGTTTCTGCTGCTGTGCTTTGCGAAAAAAAGAGCGAGCGGCGCGGCGACCAGGAGCGGTCGCGCGAAACTTGGGGCGTTCCCGATCGGTGGATCGGCGAGAAAGACGGCCGCCCCGGACCAGAAGAGTCCAAATCCCGAAAAGCCGACCACGAACCAGGTGGTGCAGCCCTCCATCCCTCCGCTCGGACGCTGCTTGGCTTCGTAAAGCCCGTAAAGGGACATGCACGCGATCAGCGCCCAGCCGGCGAGCGGAAGCGGCATTCCGACGAGCAATGGCGTGACGACCAATGCCAAGGTGGCCGCGACCGCGGCCGGCAAGCCGACCATGACCCCGATCCCGACCACCATTTCGAACGGGTTCGGAATCCTGGTCGCGCGGCCAAGCAAGCGGCCGATCAATGACCCGATGGTGAAGACAACCAGCGCGAAGGCGAGCAAGGCGACATAGGCGTAGGCGACGACCCGCGTCGCCATGCCCGCGTCGTTGAGGAGCTCCGTCATGGGCAGCAGATCATCCCCGGACCGTTCCCGTTGATACCTCTTGTCAAGGTGAGCCGGGGTAGAACAGCTTGTCGCAAGATTCGAGCACCCGGAAAAGCTGGTCATGGCTCATGAAGAACTGGGATTCGCGCTGGTCGCGGGAACGTTGGTCGTCGGCGCCCTGGTTGGCCATTTGCTCGCTCACGTCCTCCAGATCCAATGGTTCAGGACGCGTTTGCTTTCCGAAGATCGCTGGACTCGTGCCTGGGGCATGTTTCCGATCATCTTGCCGCTCTACATCCTCGCAGGTCTGATTTTCTCCGCCGTGTCGCGGTCCAGCTGACCGTCGATCCGGTCGCGCCGGTTATTCGCGCATCGCCTATCCTCTTGCGAGCCCAATCATCAACAGCCCCAGGATCAGGAAAAGCGGACTGTAGAGCCGCGTATCATATTTGGCCCATCGGGTGGTGCGCAGCGACTTGAAGAAGCCGACGTAGCGATTGGGCACGAGCGCCCGGCCGACGAACGCGACGCCGATGCAGATCAATCCTCCCCGCACCAGGCCCACCGGTAAGGGAAGCGGCAGATGTCCGGCTTCCGCGAGCAACAGCCATGCGAGGCAAGCCAGACCGAGCGCGACCGCACCGGCCGCCGGGCGCCACCACGGCAGGCGATGGGCCATCACCGGCGTCCCGTCCGCGCGTTGCGGGAGCGACACGGACCAGCCGAGGCGGCCGCCTGCCGCCCACAGAAGGTGAAATGCCGCAGCGAAGGCGATGATCGCGAGAGCCAGAACTAGCGTCATGCGCCTGCCTAGCAGTTCGGCGGGTGCAGCGCAGTCGTCTCGTGTCCGTGCGCACCGAACGCCGAAGGGCTGCCCTGCCCTCGCCCGGCGGCGAATTTCGTAATCCGTTGATCTTCTTTTCCGTCGTTTTGCGCATGTGTCGGTGGAGGGACAATGGGGGATCCCTAGACCGTGGGACGGATCACGATCCGCAATTCATCTCTCCGGACTCCGAACGATTGGTTCAAAGGGAGATTTGTCCATGAGGTTCCGAGCTTCGACAATGGCCACCTTGCTCGTCGTTGCGGCCGCTTGCAGCGAACAGTCGACCGAGAATGAGATGACGGCAGGCGGCGCGAACACAGCCGCTCCGACATCCGCGGCCGGTCCGGACACCGAGCGCCGGCTTACCCAGCTCGCCGAATGTTCGAGCACGATGAAGGCGGTCGGCAATCTCTACCGGTCGATCGCGTCGCAGGAGACCGGCGAGCAGGCCGAGCAGATGCTGCAGACCGCGAGCGCGCGCACCGCCGCCGGGGACAGCTTGCGCGCCATGGCGGTGGAGCTGGCGCCGGCGCTCGGCCGCACCGCCGCCGATGTCGACCGGATCATCGCCGCGAGCGACGCGGAGATCCAGCAGGCGTCCGAGACGATGCCGTTCGAGCAGTTCGCGACCCAGGCGGCGCGCGAGGGCGATCAATGCGCGCCGCTGCTTGGTGGCGGGGGATAGGAAACCAGCGCCGAATAGCGCTCTACCCGCGGCGGCACTGGGCCCCAGCCTGCGCCGGGGAGCGGAGGTTCAGGCCAGCAGCCAGGCGAGCAGCTCGTCCATTTGCGCGGCCGTGCTGGCATAGGCATGGCCGGCGCCTTCGTAGACGCGGGTCTCGAGGTTGCGGCCGCGCTGCCAGCCCAGCGCGGTCAGCCGCCGTGCGATGCCGGTCTGGTGCGGCGCCATGCCCGCGTCCATCATGCGGGTGCCGTGGTCGAGCCACAGGCGGCGGCCTTCCGGGGCGCCGAGCCGGGCGAAATAATCCGGCCAGAGCGTCAGCAACTGCGGATGATCGATGAAGTGACGGTCGTAGATCGGCCAGTTCGGCGACATGCAGGCGCCGCGGCCGAACGCCTGCTGCGCCTCGACGAAGATCGCGCCGGCCATCACGCCGGCCATGCTCGCGCCGAAGATGGCGGTGTCGAGACGGTCCGGCGCCGTCCGATAATTGGCGTCGACGAAGGGCTTCAGCCGCGCCGTCAGGAAGCGGAGGAATGGCGCGGAGACGAGCGGCCGCCCGCCCGTCCGCGCAATCTCGCGGTCCATGGCCGCGCGCAGGCCGCCCTCGGCGCGATCGTAGATGGACTGCGGCATATATTGCAGGAAGCGGTCGCCCTCGAGATTGTCGATCGCGACGATCAAGGCGGGCAGGATGCGGCCGGCCGCGGCGAGCTGGGCCATACGGCGGTCGGCGGCGAAATTCTCGCCGTCGGCATCGCCCTGAAAGGCGACCTGGCCGTCGAGCATGTAGACGGTGCGATAGGCGCGGGCGCCGTCGTCATAGCCGCGCGGCAGCCAGATGCGGACCCGTGACGGCGGATGATCCGGAAAATCCAGCGGCGGCAGCGTGACGATCCGGCCTTCCGGCTCGGGTGACGCATCAGCGGGCATCGCCGCGGCGGCAGCAGCGAGCGCCAGGAAGGTCCGGCGATGGATCGATTGCCCGCCGGGTCGCGAAATGCGGCGTCGCTCATGCAAAGAGCCGCCGCCCTTCTCGAATGATGCATTTGCGCGATTCATGGCTGGGCGGTCGGATCCTTGCGGCTCATGCGAACGCCGAACGTGGCGAGGAGCAGGCCGAAGCCGCCTGCCATGATCACGAAAATGTTCAGGAGGCTCGTGTCGAGCGCCGAGCGTCGGGGATCGGTGGGATCATAATAGACCGTGACCGGCCCGAGCGGATAGCTGTCGATCGCCCGGACCGCGAGCGATCGGATGTAATAGTTCCGACTGACTTCGCTGTCGCCGATGCGGCGGCTCCTATAGTCCTGCCCGCCCACGCGATAGGTGTAGGTGAGTTCCGGGCGGTGCGTGCTCGAGCCGCGGGTTCCGCTGCGGGCATGGGTGACGATCTCGCGCGACACGACCGTGCCGGTGACGCTTTCCCAGCGCGGAGCGGTCGCCCAGAAGAACGCTAAATAGCCGAGGCAGCCGGCGACCAGCATCAGTCCGCCCGTTTTGCAAAGCACGTCGGCAATGGCGCGCAAAACGGCTGCGTTCGCTTCGGACTCCATGCTCGTCCCCCCGCTTGCGATCGACGATAGCCGATCGACGACAAGGATGCAGCCCCGGTGGGGCCTGCCGCTTGAACGGGCGCAATGCGCCGGCACCGTGTTTCGTAGCGCCGAACCGGGGCGTGTCAGCGCAGCTTGGCGATCTTCAGCCCGTCGGCTTTCGCCCGCTCCTGCACCGATTCCTCGCTGCGGGTCAGCGCCTTGGCGATCGCCTTGAGGCCCATGCCCTTGGCGGCGAGGCGATGGAGCTTCTGGATCTCGTCGCTCTTCCAAGGCTGACGGTGGCGGGCGAAGGCCTCCGCCATCAATCTCTGGGCGCCAGGCCGGCGCCGCCCTTCGTGGAAGGCTTGGCGGCGATCACCTTGGCCACTTCCTTCTTCGGCTTCCTGGCTTCCTTGTTGCTCTTCTTCTGGCCCTTCGCCATGGCATCCTCCTCATTTCGATTGTGCCCATATGGCGTCCGGGACGCGATGCGCAAACAGGCGGGCACAGCGATGACCTGTTCAGGCCGGACCGATTGGGCGCACGAGCTTGCCGTGACCCCGCCCTAATCAGATCCGGTCGAGGCTATGACTCGTCCTGCCCGCATCGCCTGCGGCGAAATGGTCGAGCTGGTCGGCGACGGCTTTTCGGAACGAGTCGCGATCACAGACGCGTTCGATATAGGCCTCGAAGACCGGGGACGCGGCGAAGTCGCGCAGCTTCTGGACGCGCAGCACGTCCGCCATCAGCAGGTCGGCGACGGTGAAGCGCGAGGCGGCGAGCCAGTCGCGGTTGCGGAGCACGTCCTCGAGGTGGCCCAGCCGCATTCTCAGCCAGTCGACGAGGCCGTTTTCCGGGCCGGCGGAGAAGGACAGATACCACCAGGGCACGGTCACCATCTCCATCGAGTTCAGGCCGGCGACGACCCATTCGAGCGTCTCCGCCTCGCCCGTGGGATCGCGCGGCATCAGCTTCTCGCTCTTCCGGGCGAGGTGGAGCAGGCAGGCGCCGCTCTCGAAGATGGTGATGTCGCCGTCGGTCAGGAACGGAATCTGTCCGAACGGCTGCTGCGCGAAATGGTCGGCGCCGCGATTCTCGAACGGGACGCTGCGCACGTCATAGTCCAGGCCGGCCTCCTCGAGCGCCCAGCGCAGCCGCACGTCGCGCACGAAACCGCGCGGGCCTTCGGGCACCCAGTCATAGGTCCAGACAATAAGCGACATGATTTACGCACCCTCTTCGTCGTTGCAGCCCTAGAGCGCGGTCGATCTCCGATGCTTGCATGGTGGGGCGCGTGCATCAACATTGCCGGCGAAAGCGCGCTCGGGCAGGCTCGGCGGATGGCGGAGGGCATTTCTAGACGGCTGCTGGACCAGCGGCTGCGCAACCGAATCATGGAAGCGCTGCTGGGCCTCGTCGAATGGCAGGACGACCTGCGGGCGGTGGGATTCGCGGAGCATTTCGAATCCTTCTTCGATTTCTTCCCATATGAGGACGAGCCGGAAACGAATGGCGCGATCACATCTGAAGAGCGCATTGCCATTGCCGCGGCGCACGGGCTCATGGTTGGCGCCATGAACGACACGCCACGCGACATGACCATCGAACAGTATGTCGCGACGGGCTGGCCGCAGCGTATCGCGCCGGTGGCGGAGAAGGCCTTGCGACTCATGCTGGCGCGAGGCCGCTTCTCCGAGCAACAGGAGGAGGCGGAGCCTTCATCCGACGATGGCTGGCCATGGAGCGAACGCTTCGCACGCTCGCGCTGAAGGCGATGTCGGAATCTAATCCGGATCCTGGACTTCGAATCGGTTGCCGACGGCATGGAAATGCTCTTCGCCGGTCAGGCCTCGACCCGCATCGTAAAGGTAGAGCGTCACGGCACAGGGCTGATTGTTCGCCCACAGGATGGCCTCGCGCACGGAGACTGATTCCAGTGCATCGTGGTCGACCAGTGCGGGCTCCGACTCCGGCGCCTGGTCGGCGTCCGGGCAGCTATTGTCATGCTCGACCGCCTCGACGACGGCGTTCACTTTCCGCCAGCGGTAGGGCCGCTCCCGGCGATCAACGACGTTCCAGATCATCGGCTGATCATCCCGCGCAGCTCATCGACCTGCGCTTCCGAAAGCGCACGTTTCGGAACGGCCGTGAAGAGCCGCTCCGCGTGAAACAGCAGGAAGACGGCCTCATTTTCGGCCCAGCTGCGAAATTCGTCCCAGCCGTGCTGCGAATGGCCGTGCGCCGTGGTGGCGGTGAGGCCGTCGTCGGACCAATTCAGCTCGACCTCGTCGCGCAGCGCGCGCTGCTCCGCAAATTCCCGGCGCACCCGCTTCGGTATCTGGCGGCGCATATTGGCGAGGATGAGGAACAGGCCGGCCAGCCAGACGAGGATTCCGGCGCCGAACGCCAGCAGCGGATCGATGCCGGCGTCCGAGCCGAAATGCCAGCCGAGCAGCCCGAAAATCCAGCCGCCGCAGAAGAAGAACAAAAGGTTGCCGCCGCGGCGGAGCTCCCGGTTGAACCAGAGCCGGTTCGCCTCGATCAGGTCGTCCTCGGATGGCGTGTATCTTATGGTCGGCACAGGCTCGCCTGCATCTTTCATCCTGCGCGAGTCATGCCTGGGCCGCGAAGACCGCCGCCTGCGCGGCGTAGGCGCGCTGGAAGGCGGGCCGCGCCTTGCCGCGTTCCATATAGGCGACGAGGTTCGCATGTTCGGCGAGCAGCTCCGATCCCTCCAGCCGGCGCAGCACCGTCACCATCAAGATGTCGGCGGCGCTGAACGCGCCGTCGAGCCAGTCGGACTCGCCGAGGTGGCGTGAGAGATCGGCGAGCAAGCCGCTTATCCGTTTCTCGAGCTCGGCCAGGCGATCCGCATACCAGCTCTTCTCGCGGTCGAGGATCATGGTGAGGGTGCGATCGAAGATGCTCGGCTCCATCGTGTTCAGGGCGGCAAACATCCAGGCGACCGCGCGCGAGCGCGCGTTCCCCTCCTCCGGCAGCAGCCCGCCATGGCGCTCGGCGATGTGGAAGACGATGCCGGCGGATTCGAACAGGGTGAGATCGCCCTCCTGATAGGCCGGGATCTGGCCGAACGGATGGAGCGCCTTGTAGGCGGGCTGCTTCATCTCGGCGAAGGAGATCAGGCGGACGTCATAAGGCTGGCCGACCTCCTCGAACGCCCAGCGGACGCGCATGTCGCGGGCATGGCCGCGGCCGCGGTCGGGCGAGCTTTCGAAGGCGGTGATGGTGGGGGTCATGGCGGGGCTCCCGGCAAATGCACGGCACGATCGCGCGCATTCGTAGAAGATGGCGCAGGCGGTTGCCAGCGGGGTCACGGCCGGCGGCTGCTTGCCGCGCCCGAACGTCGCCGCCATAAGCCGCCCGAAGCACCGAAGGAGCGCCGCAATGACCGACCTTCCGAAGCCGAGCCCGATCTCCTGCTATCTCCATCCGAAGGGCGGCCGCGCCGGCGAGGCCGCCGACTTCTACAAGCGCGCCTTCGCGGCCGAGGAGCTGTTCCGCAACACCGCCGAGGACGGCAAGCGGCTGATGCACATCCACCTGCGCATCAACGGCGGTTCGCTGATGATGTCGGACGAATTCCCTGAATATGCGCAGAGCAAGGTGCGCGACATGGGCGGGTTCACCATCCACCTCCAGGTCGACGATCCCGATGCCTGGTGGGAGCGCGCCGTCGCCGCCGGCTGCGAGGTCAGGATGCCGCTCGAGAACCAGTTCTGGGGCGAGCGCTACGGCTCGCTGCGTGATCCGTTCGAGGTCGACTGGTCGATCGGCGGGCCGGCAAAGGCCTGAGGGCCGCCTCACGCTGACATTCCCGCCGCATCCGCTTAATATGGCGGTTGGGGGGACATGGCATGACGCTGAGGTCCAGACGGGTGGCGATGCTTTCGGCGCTGGCCGCGGTTGCGGTGGCGGCCGGCTATTTCGCGACCCGGCGGCCGGACCCGGAAACCTGCTTCGACCGGCTCGGCGGGCCCGGGCCGAACAGCAACACGCCGCGGCTCGACACCTATTTGGAGATTCCCGCCAATCAGTGGCCGGCGGTCGCGCAGATCCTGCGGCAGTTCGCGGCCGAGCGCGGCTGGCTGCTCAGCGAATATCCGTCCGAGCCGGATCCCAATGTCGGGGGCATGGACCTGTGCGACCATGTCACGATCGTCCGCGCCGACAGCACCTATATGGGCTCGCGGCAGATCGGCTTCGGCATCATCCACATGGACTATGAGGGGCCGGCCGATCTCGCCTGGCGCCCCCATTATCGCGACCTGCATCAACGGCTGGAAGCGCGCTGGCCGGGGCGGATGCGCTATATTGAGGGCGAGTTCGGCCAAAGGATCAACCGGCCGGACTGGCTCGACGTGCAAGAAGGCAGCCACGCGGCGGCCAATCAAACGGATGTGCAGGACGCCAATGCGCAGCGCTCGGGCGAGTAAGGCGGCCGGAGGGTCGGTTGGCGGAGACTGAGCGGCTTGGCTGGCTGGAGACGTACAGCCTCGTCCTGACGCCGGATGCGATCCGATCGATGCGCCGCGATCCGGACTTCGAGGCGATGACCGGATCGAAATGGGCGGCCTTCCCCTGGCTCGCGCTGATCGCGGTGCCGGCCGGCGCGCTCGGCGGCCTGTCGGTGAGCGGCGCCTTGTGGAGCCGCTGGTGGCAGGTGCCGCTGTTGCTGCTCGTCCTGGTCCTGTTCGCGGTCGCCGTGCACAAGGCGACCAGCAAGCGCTTCGAGGGACCGATCCGCTTCCTGGCCGGCTGGAGCCTGTTCTTCGGCGTGCTGCTTGGTCTGTTCACGATGTGGGCGGCGCAGCTGAGCAGCACGGCCTGGTGCTACGGCATTGCCGGCGGCGCCGTCTTCTTCCTGCTCGGCATCACCGGCGGCAATCTCGAGCCGCCGAACAGCAAGCCGATGGAGGACTGGTTCCTGACCAGCGCGGTGTTCGCGCCGGCCGGAAGCTGCTTCGCCGCCTGGCTCTACCGCAACCAGATCCCCGAGCCCGGCACGCTGTTCTGGGCGGCGGCGATCGGGGCAATCGCCGCCTTTCCGTTCCTGGCGGTGACGATGGGGCTGCACCTCAAGGCGTGGCGGCCGGAGCGTGGTCTCGACCGGCTCGCCCGGTTGTTGCTGCACAGCGATGCGGCAGCCGCCGAGGCGGCCGGGCTGCTCAATCGGCTGATCGCGGCGGAACCGGCGAACGCCGAGCTCCACTCCCGGCGCGGACTCGCGCACCGGCTGGCCGGCGAACCGGCGGCGGCCGAAGCGGATTGGGCGCAGGCGCGAACGCTGGGCGGCGCGGTCGCAGTGGACCTGATGCGGGGGTGGGCCGCCTTGCGACGCGACGACGCGGCCGGCGCGGCGGCGGCGTTCCGCGATGCGCTTGCGCCGGAGAAGCGCAATGCGGCCGCGCTGCTCGGCCTCGGCGTCGCGCTGTTGCGCGCGGGTGAGGCGCAGGAGGCGCTGGCGACGCTGAAGCGGATTCCGGCCAAACGCCACGACGCGCTCAGCCTCACCCATCTCGCCGAAGCCCATCTCGCGACCGGCGATGCGCCCTCCGCCTTGTCGATCGCCACCGACGCGATCGAGGAGGCGGATTCGATCCACGGCCGTTCCTGGCTGGTGCGCGCCGAGGCCCAGGTCGCGCTCGGCCGGATCGACGCCGCGGCCGAGGATTACAACCGGGCGCTCTGGGCAGCGGACGAAGTCGGAATCGAGCAGCGCGCACTCGCCGGGCTGGAGGCGATCGACCGACCGGTGACGGAGGACGAGCCGGACTAGTAGGGCGCGGCGCGGAATCCTGAGCCTAGGAAATCGCGCGGCGCCGGCGCCCGTAATGGCGGCGGCTCTTCGCCGCGTTGCCGCAGGTGGCCATGTCGCACCAGCTGCGGCGGCCGGCCTTTGAGGTGTCGATGAAGAGCCAGCCGCAGCGCGGGCCGGCGCAGCGGCGCAGGCGGCCGGCCGGAAGTTCGGCGAGCAGGGGGATGGCGGCGAGCGCGATACGGTCGGCGACGAGATCGGGGCCGCTGCCGGCGGCGTCGAGCGCCGGCCTTGCCGCGCCGTTCAGACTGGAGCGGCGGACCGCATCCTTCCAATGGGC
>JAYRLF010000491.1:0-2646 GCA_041905385.1 Allosphingosinicella sp. | reverse complement strand
ATCGAGACCAGCACGATCGCCAGCACGGCCGCGACCTTGATCTTCACCGCACGCTCGAGCGTGCGGTAGACGATCGGCGACAGGGTCAGGGTGCAGCCGACTGCAAGCAGGATGCCGATCGCGATCCAGGTCGCATTGCCGCCGACCAGATAGGTCACCAGGGTCGCGGCGCCGGTCGCCCACCCCGGCCAGGCGAAGGTGATCAGGGTCATGACGACGAAGACAAGGCCCCAATGCCGCCCCAGGCGGCTGAAGCCGGTCAGCGCAGTCTCGCCGGTCGCCAGCGTGTAGCGCTCGAACTCCATGTTGAGGATGAATTGCAGCCCGACGCCGACGATCGCCGCCCACAGGAAGCCGAGCCCGATCTGGCTGGCGACATAGGGAAAGAAGACGAACTCGCCCGAGCCGAGGCCGACGCCGGCGGCGACGATGCCGGGGCCGACGATCGGCCAGATCGAGGCGGGCGGTTCGGGAAGCTCGGCAGGCTCGAGCGGCGCCAAGCCACGAACCGGCTGCGACACGGGTCCGACGTCGGTTGCAGCGTCCACGCTTTTCACCCTCGAATGCCCCGAAGAAAGGCTGGGCTTCGCAGTGGAGCGAGTCAATCGGCGCTGACCAATTGGGATGTGGCCGGCCTGCCCCTCGTCGCTAAAGCGCGGGAAGGCAATGCCGCGCTAGGCCGGCACAGGCTGCCGCACGGCATCCATCAAGAGCGCGTATGAGTTAAGCCGCGCCGCATGATCGAAGATCTGCGACG
The DNA here is from genome assembly GCA_041905385.1 of Allosphingosinicella sp. Classification (GTDB taxonomy): domain Bacteria; phylum Pseudomonadota; class Alphaproteobacteria; order Sphingomonadales; family Sphingomonadaceae; genus Allosphingosinicella. The sequence goes on along the minus strand of JAYRLF010000491.1, from coordinate 1,889 downwards.
TCACCATCAGCTCGTCGGCGCCGGTGCGTTCGACGAATCTCTCGACCGCCGCTTTGACCGTCGCCGAACCGCCGATCGCGGAGCAGGAGAGGACATGGTCGAGCATTTCGCGCGCCTGCAGCGGCAGGGTCTCGGCGAAGCCGGCCCTCGGCGGCGGCAAGGGTCCCGGCGCGCCGGTTCGAAGTGCCACGAACGCCTGTTGCACCGACGTGGCGAGCAAGGCGGCCTCTTCGTCGGTATCCGCCGCAATGCAATTGAAGCCGAGCATGACATAGGGACGGTCGAGCTGATCCGACGGCTGGAACCGATCGCGGTAGAGCGCGATCGCGTCGATCATCTGCCCGGGCGCGAAGTGCGACGCGAACGCATAAGGAAGGCCGAGCATTGCGGCCAACTCGGCCCCGAACAGGCTCGATCCCAGGATCCAGAGCGGGATATGCAGGCCCTCGCCCGGTATCGCCCGCACCCGTCCGCTGCCGCCGCGAAAATAGTCCCGCAGTTCCACCACGTCTCGTGGGAACTGGTTCTGGTCGGAGGCGAGATTGCGCCGCAGCGCGTAAGCGGCCGCCTGGTCGGTCCCAGGCGCGCGGCCAAGGCCAAGATCGACCCGGCCCGGAAAGAGCGATTCCAGCGTGCCGAACTGTTCGGCGATCGCGAGCGGCGCGTGGTTGGGCAGCATGATGCCGCCGGCGCCAATGCGGATGGTCGCAGTCTGGCTGCCGACATAGGCCAAGGCGACGGAGGTCGCTGCGCTGGCGATGCCGGGCATCGAATGGTGCTCGGCCATCCAGAACCGGCGATAGCCGATCGCCTCGGCATGTTTCGCGAGCTCGGCGGAGTTGCGCAAGGACTGTGCTGCATTGCCGCCTTCGGCGATCGGGGCAAGGTCGAGAATCGAGAGAGGAACCATCAGGCGCAGGTGGTGCCTGGCGGCGGCTTTTCAATGCGCGAAGGATGTGGATGACGCATCCCTCCTAGACCGGTATCTCCGTCGTATACTTCACCTGCCTGAGGGCGAAGTTCGACGCCGCATTCGCCACCGCCGGATGGGCGAGCACGCCCTGGCGGATGAAGCGGTCATAGTCGGCGACGTCGCGGACCGCGATCCGCAGCAGATAGTCCCACTCGCCCGACATGGCATAGCATTCGACGATCTCCTCGCGCGACCGGATGAACTGCTCGAACTCGGCGCGCGCGTCGACCGTCTGGCGCGTCATCCGCACCTGGCAGAGCACGTTGACGCTGCGCCCGAGGCGGCCGGCATCGACCAGCCGCACCGTCGCCCCAAGCACGCCTTCGCGCTCCAGGTTGCGGACGCGGCGCCAGACCGAAGCGGCCGATGCGCCCACCGTTTCCGCTAGCGCGGCGTGGCTGAGGCTGGCATCGCGCTGCAGGGCGCGGACGATGCGGCGGTCGACCTCGTCGAGTTGAGAGATTTCGCTCATGGTTTTCGGATATCACGAAACGTACGTTTCATGAAACGCCAAAACCGTATCAAGATTGGCAGGTTTTCGCAGCAATTTTCGAGTAGGAACGCATGACATGGAGACAGGGATGGAACAGGGGTTGGTGTTGGACGAGGCGCCGTTGCTGCTGGATCGGCTGGAGGCGCAGCCCGCCGATCCGCTGATCGCGCTGATCGGCCTGTTCCGCGCCGACCCCCGGCCGGAAAAGATCGACGTCGGGGTCGGCGTGTTTCGCGATCCCGCCGGCAACACCCCGATCCTGAAGAGCGTCAAGGCGGCCGAGCGGCGCCTGGTCGAGGATCAGGAGACCAAATCCTATCTCGGATCCGAAGGCGACGTCCGCTTCGCCGAGCTGATCAAGCCGATCGTCTTCGGCGCGGCGGCCGCCGATGATGCGCGCATCCTCGGCCTGCAGACCCCGGG
>JAYRLF010000055.1:0-14905 GCA_041905385.1 Allosphingosinicella sp. | reverse complement strand
GCGGCGAACATTGTCGGAAAGGTAAGCCAGGACCTCGTTCGCGCCCGGCGATTGACTGGGCAATATATTGCTCATAGATGTGCAGTATGTTGCACAAATCGATTGCTAACAAGGGGGCGACGCTCCGACTCGTCCTTGTTGCGCTCTGCCTGGTCATCGCCTGGCCGCGCTCAGCAGTGGCGCAGTCGCCCGCGCTGTCGACCCAGGTCGCCGGACATGCCGAGCGGCACGACTTCAGCGGCACGATCCTGATCGATCGCGGCGGCCGGACCCTCGTCCGCCAGGCCTTCGGACTTGCCGATCGGACCTTCGAAGTCCCGGCGCGCTCCGATACGCGCTTCCGGGTCGCGTCGATCACCAAGCTTTTCACCGCAACTCTGATATTGCGCCTGGCCGAGCGCGGCCGGCTCGATCTCGATGCGCCGATCAGGCGCTATTTGCCGGATTATCCCGGGGGCGGCGCGGACCGCGTATCGATCCATCAACTGCTCAACCACACGTCGGGGATCGCGCAGTTCGATCGGGTTGCGAGCCTGGACCAGGCACTGCGTGAAGGAATCGAGCAATATCAGCGTCCCCAGACGAGCGAGAGCCTGCTTCGCCGCTGCTGCAGCGGCCCGCTCGTCCGCGCGCCGGGGAGCGGCTTCGACTATAACAATGCCGATTACATCGTCCTCGGGCGCATCATAGAGCGGCTCACCGGCAAGAGCTTCGAGCAGGTTCTCGACGAAGAAATCCTGCAGCCGCTGGGTATGCGAGACAGCGGCATCGCCCACCAGGGATCGATCCTGCCGCGGCTCGCGCCGACCTACTATTGGCGCGGCGAAGCCGATGGCTGGATGAACGACCTGCCGTTCTATTTCGAGAACTGGGATGCCGCGGGCGCGATGTATGCGACGGCCGACGATCTGCTGCTTTTCGCCCGCGCGCTGTACGGCGGCCGCCTGATCGGCCGCTCGATGCTCGAGCGCATGCTGAGGTCCGGACTGGACGATTATGGCTACGGCTTATGGTCCTACAGCGTCACGCGCAACGGCCGCAGCCATCGCGTCGCCAAGCGGCCCGGCAGTATCATGGGAGCGAACGCGGTCCTCTACCGACTGCTCGATCAGGATGTGACGATCATCCGGCTCGCAAACACCAATCGGGTGGACCTCGACCGCTTCGCCCAGCAGATCGCGGATTGGCTGGTTGCGGAGCGCGCACGCTAGCTCCTGGTTCGCCAGCCCCTGTCCCGCCCCGCGCGTTCGCCATTGGCATCCAGCGGTTCGCCCGCCATCAGGTCCTGCGCTGCTTCGGCGATCCGGGCCGCGCCGGTTCCGGCCTGGCGATAGTCTCCGCGCGCAGTTTTGCCCTCTGCGGTCATGACCATGCGCCAGGCCTCGCCCTCGTGGCAGGCAAGCCCGGAGACGGCTTCGCTTTCGAACGTCCGGCAATAGGCGCCGTCGGCGCGGGCGAAGCTCACGCCGATCCGGGTCGGCGCATCGGCGGGCTGGGCCGAGGCGAGCTGGCTGTCGAGCGCCTCGGCCAACGGCCCGCGGGCAACCAGGACGCCGCCTTCGATCCCGACCGGCGATTGCGCGCCGGTCGGCAGCGTCCGGCCAACGAGGATTCCGATCAGGAGGCTTGCGGCGATCGCGGCAAAGGCCTGCCAGACCGGGCGGGACCGGCGCGCACGTGCGGCGTCAAGGTCGACGACTTTCGGGTCGATCAGGGCGCTGAGCCGGGCCGGCACCGGCTCGTCAGCGACCGGCCCGTAATGGGCGCGCAGCGTCTCGCGAAGCGCGCGCTGCTGCTCGAGCTGCGCGCGCAACGCCGGCTGCTGTGCCAGCGCCGCCTCGACCTCGGCGCGTGCCGCGGCGTCGAGCTCGCCGTCGAGATAGGCCATCAGCCGTGCGTCATCCACGTCCATCAGGCCGCCTCCAGCATCTGGGCGAGCGCCTGTCGGCCCCGAGTCAGCCGCGACGTCAGCGTGCCGATCGGAATGTCGAGCAGTTCGGCCGCCTCGCGATAGGCGAGGCCTTCGACCAGAACCAGGGCAATCACTTCGCGCTGTTCGTCCGGAAGCCGGTTCATCGCCCGATCGACGTCGCGCATCTCGGCACGGGTCTCCACCTCGCGATGGGAATCCGAGGCGACCGTTGCCCCTTCCTCCTCGGGCGCGAAGGTGCGCGCGCGCCGCGCCCGGCTGCGGGTCTCGTCGATCCAGCAATTGCGCATGATCCGCATCGTCCACCAATCCAGCCTGGTTCCCGGCGCCCATTGATCGCGGGCCTTGAGCGCGCGCTCGACCGCCGCCTGGACCAGATCGTCCGCATCATGGGCATCGCGCGCGAGCGCTCGCGCCAGCCGGCGAAGCCGGGGCAGCAGCGACAGCAATTCGCGCTCGAAGCCCTCCAAGCAGTAAACTCCACTCCCAAGGAGGAAACGGATGGTCTGACCCGTTTCATCCACAGGCAAGCGAAAATATGGCAGGATGGAAAGATGAGGCTTGGGACGAAGGGTCGGATCGTCGTCGCTGTTCTGCTAGGGGCGCTTGGTGCGCCGGCCGGCGCGCAGCGCATTCCCACACCCGGGCAAATCCCGGAAATCCCGCGGGTGCCGCCGATCGGCGGCATCATCGGCGGCATCGACCGGGTGCGCCAGGACCCGCTTCGCGACGCCACCGACGCGCTGGAAGGGACCCGCGCGGTCCTGCGCGAGCTCGCCGACGATCGTCTCGATCGATTGCGCGACCTCGTCCGGATCCATAGCGAGCAGCTCGAGATGACCGAGCTTGGCCCGGCCGTGCGCGGCCAGGTCATCGCGGTCGACCCCGACCCTGCCGCGCTGGAGCGGATCCGGGCCGAGGGGTTCGAGATCCGCGGCGAGGAACGGATCGAAGGTCTGGATCTCCGCGCCGTCATTTTGGGCGTGCCGCGCGACATGCCGGTCGATCGCGCGTTGCGACGCCTGCGGCGGCTCGCGCCGGGCGCCGAGTTCGCGGCCAACCATCTCCACGACCAAAGTGGAGCGGCGGGCGCGATGTCCGGGGCACTCGCTCAGAGCCACGGATCGACGACGGGGGCGATCGGCCTGATCGACGGGGGCGTCGGCGCCCATCCGTCGCTGCGAGGGCCGATCCAGCAGCGCGGCTTCGTCGCCGGCGCGCCGCGGCCGAGCGCGCATGCGACGGCGATCGCTTCGTTGATCTCGGGATCCGGTCTGGTGCGCGGCGCGGCGCCCGGCACGCCCCTGCTCGTCGCCGACATCTATGGCAGCGATCCCACGGGCGGCAATGCGGTGGCTTTGGCGCGGGCGCTGGGCTGGCTGGCGCAGCAGCGCGTCGCGGTGACCGCGATCAGCCTGGTCGGACCGAGCAACCCGCTGGTCGCTCGCGCGGTCGCTTCGGTGCGCGCGCGCGGCATGCAGGTGGTCGCCGCGGTCGGAAATGACGGCGCCGCCGCGCCGCCCGCATTTCCCGCCTCCTATCCCGGAGTCATCGCCGTCACCGGCGTCGACGCGCGCCTGCGGCCGTTGATCGAGGCAGGGCGCGCCCTCCACCTCGATTATGCCGCGCCCGGCGCCGACATGGCCGCTGCCGGCAATGCCGGCCGGATCGAGGCGGTGCGCGGCACGTCCTATGCGGTGCCCTTCGTGGCGGCGCGCCTCGCGCGCCATGTCGGCAGCGCGCGGCCGATCGCGTCGCTCGACGCCGAGCTCGATCCGCGCGGCGGCCGTGGCCGCGGTCGGGGCGTCATCTGCGGAAATTGTCGTACGCCAGTCCCGCGAAATTAAGCTTCGGGATTAATCCGGCGACCTGTGTCGTTTGCCTGGATGAGGACCATCCCTCGCAGCAAATGACTCAGGAGACAGACCAATGAAATTGGCACTCACCCTCGCCGCCGGTTGCGCCATGCTCGTGGCCGCCCCGGCATCGGCCCAGCTCCTCGGCCGTGGCGGCCTTGGCGGCGGCCTCGGCGGATCGCTCGGCGGTGGCCTTGGCGGTACCCTCGGCGGTCTCGGGAACAGCGTCAACGGTACCCTGAACGGAACACTTTCCGGCCGCGCCGACGGCAGGGTCGAACGCAATGTGGATCGCCGCTCGGGACGCGCCAATGCGCGCGCCTCGGGCAATGCCAGCGGCAATGGCTCGCTCGACGGCGCCGCCGATTCCGCGCTGGGCACGCTGGCCGGTTCGGCGAGCGGCGCCGGCAGCGCCTCGGGCGAGACCGGTGCGGATCTCGATCTGATCGGCACCGACGAGGCCCGCGACACTGTGGCCGCCACCCGCGATCGCGCCGTCGGCGTGGCGGGCCAGGCCCGCGGTCGCGGCGAGGCCGCCGCGCGCGCGACGCGAGATCGTACGGCGAACGCGGCCGGTCAGGCCCAGGGCAGCGCGGCCAACGCCGCGGATGACGCGGCCGGCAGGGCCGGCGGCCTGCTCGGCTCGATCCAGGGATCAGTGTCCGCATCGGCCTCGGGCCAGGCGTCCGGCCAGGGCTCCGGCCGTGCCGACGCAGAGCGCGACCCGCTCTGATCCTCTCCACCGGGGTTCGCCGGGCCAGGCACTTGGCCCGGCGGACAGCGACCCGCTCAATCCGGGTCGCTGAACAAGGGGGGAGGGGCCCGGAGCGCGAAGCCCGTTGTCGCTTCGGGTCCCGATTAGTTTCGCTTTCCCTCGGCTGCGCGGGGCGACATGATCGCCACGCATGAATCCGATCTTTGCTGAGCTGCCGACCTCGATCTTCGAGCATATGTCGTCGCTCGCGCGCGAGCGCGGCGCCATCAACCTCGGCCAGGGCTTCCCCGATTTCGGCTGGCCGGACGATGTGATCGAGGCGGCCGCAAAGGCGCTGAGGACGGGCTCCAACCAATATCCGCCGATGCGCGGCCTCGCCGAGCTGCGCGAGGCGGTCGCGGCCCATTATCGGCACCACCAGGGGATCGACGTCGACGTTGGGCAGGTCACGGTCACATCGGGCGCGACCGAGGCTCTCGCGTCGAGCCTGCTCGCGCTGATCGAGCCAGGCGACGAGGTCGTGCTCTTCCAGCCGCTCTACGATGCCTATCTGCCGCTCGTGCGCCGCGCCGGCGGCGTGCCGCGGCTGGTTCGCCTGACGCCGCCCGGCTGGCGGATCACCGAGGAGGCGCTGGCCGAAGCGTTCACCGAGCGCACCCGCCTGGTCGTGTTCAACAACCCGCACAATCCGACCGCGCGCCTGTTCGACGCGGAAGAGCTGGCGCTGCTCGCCCGTTTCTGCGTCGCCCATGATGCGGTCGCGCTGACCGACGAGGTGTGGGAGCATCTCGTGTTCGACGGGCGCCGCCACATCCCGCTCGCCGCGCTGCCTGGGATGGCGGAGCGGACCGTCAAGGTCGGCTCGGCCGGCAAGATCTTCTCGATGACCGGCTGGAAGGTCGGCTGGACGGTCGCACCGGACCGGCTGACCGGCGCGATCGCCCGGGCGCACCAGTTCGTCACCTTCACGACCGCGCCCAATCTCCAGAGCGCCGTCGCTTTCGGGCTCGGTAAGGCTGAAAGTTATTTCGACGGGATGCGCGCTGATTTCCAGGCGACCCGCGACCATCTCCGCGCCGGCCTCGCCGACCGGGGATTTGCCGTGCTCTCCTCCGAGGCCAGCTATTTCCTGTGCGTGGACCTCGCGGAATCGGGGATTGGCGTCGACGATATGCGCTTTTGCGAGACGGCTGTGCGCGAGGCAGGAGTCGCCGCAATTCCGCTTTCTGCCTTCTTCGAGCAGGACCCGGTCCGCAACGTCATCCGCCTCTGCTTCGCCAAGAAAATGGCTACGCTGGACGAAGCGCTGACCAGGCTGGCCATGGCTCGCGAAAAGTCGCGGTGACCAGCCGCGCTACATCCGCAGACCAAAGCGCGGTCCGATCCAGATCATCGTCAAAAAGAGGATCATCGTCAGCGCGCATCCCGCCACCAGGGCGGTCCAGAAGCTGTATCCCTGGCGCAGCAACGCCGGCATCAGCAGGAACATCGGCAGCGACGGGATAACGAACCAGAAGGTCGCCTCGGCATGGGCGGCCATGCGCACCGGATCGTGCGTGTCGCGCCATAGCCAGAGCATCGCCAGGATCGAGACGAGCGGGAGCGAGACGATCATCGCGCCCCAACCCGGCCAGCGCCGTGCCACCTCCGAAGCGATGGCGATGAGGATGCCCGAGAGAGCGGCCTTGGCGAGCAGGTAGAGCATCCGCCAAATGTAGCATGTCCATCGGCATGGCGAAGCGCGGCGGAAGAGGCGCCTTGACAAGATGCCTCGCATTTGCGCATCGCGGCGGCATGGGGAATGCGATCGCCCCATGAGGCGACATGCCGAAGTATCGCGTCCTGCTTCTTGAAAGGACGCTGCATGCCCGCGCCGAACACCATCTCACCTGAAAAGCTGCTGCGCCTGATCGGCACGCCAGCCTGCCCCACCATCATCCAGCTCGATTCCGCCGCCTGCGGCCTGGTGCCCGGCGCCGTCCGCCGCGACGGCGCCACGGTCGCGAACTGGGGCGAGGGACTGGACGGAGAATCCGTCGTCACTGTCTGCGCCGGCGGCGGTTCGAACAGCGCGGCGGTGGCCGCCTGGCTGCGTCACGCCGGCGCGGAGGCGGAACTGCTCGAGGGCGGCCTCGCTGCCTGGCGCGGCGCCGGTCTGCCGCTCGTCAATGAGGAGGTGCTGCCGCCGCGCGATCCTGAAGGCCGGACGATCTGGGTGACGCGGGCCCGGCCCAAGGTCGATCGCATCGCCTGCCCCTGGCTGATCCGCCGCTTCGTCGATCCGGCAGCCATCTTCCTGTTCGTGGCCCCCTCCGACGTCCCCGGCGTTGCCGAGCGGATGGGCGCGGCATCCTACGACGTCGACGGCGTGTTCTGGAGCCATCGCGGCGAGCTTTGCACGTTCGATACGATGATCGAGGAATTCGGCCTGGCCGGATTCGCCGGGCTCGAACGGCTTGCCCCCATCGTCCGCGGCGCCGACACGGCCCGCCCGGACATCGCCCCACAGGCCGCCGGGCTGCTCGCCGCCTCGCTCGGCCTGTCGCGCATGTATAGCGACGACCTCGCCCAGCTCGAAGCCGGGATGCTGCTCTACGACGCCTTTTACCGTTGGTGTCGCGACGCGGTGGACGAAACGCACGATTGGGTTTCCCACCAGCCGCGCGCCCGGGTGAAGGCGTGAGCGCCCTCGGCGGTGCGCTGGTCAGCGACGGTCCGCAAAGCCTGATCCTGACCCGGCACGACATTGCCGCGCTGATGGACCGAGCCGCCTGGCTGGATGCGGCCGAGCTCGCATTTCGTGCGCTCGGGGAGGGGCGCGCCCAGGCGCCAGCGCCGATGGCGATCGAGGCGGACGGTGGCGCGTTCCACGCTAAGGGCGCGAGCCTCCGCCTCGACCGGCTGTACGTGGCGCTGAAGCTGAACGGCAATTTCCCGGGCAATGCGGAACGGCACGGCCTGCCGACGATCCAGGGCGCGATCCTGCTCTGCGACGGCGCGGATGGCCGACTGCTTGCGGTCCTGGATTCGATTGAGGTGACGCTGCGCCGAACCGCGGCGGCGACGGCGCTGGCGGCCCAACTGCTTGCCCGGCCGGAGTCCCGGATGCTGCTCGTCTGCGGCTGTGGTAAGCAGGGTGTGGCGCAGCTCGAAGCGCTCGCCGATGTGCTGCCGCTCGAGCGCTGCCTCTTGTGGGATGCGGATGTCGGACGCGCACGCCGTCTCGCTTCCCTGGTCGAGACTCTGGGAGGCCTGCATGCCGAGATCGTCGAGGATGTCGACTTTGCGGCGCGCGAGAGCGACGTGATCGCGACCTGCACCACGGCAACGACACCGTTTCTCGACGCCGACATGGTCCGACCCGGCACCTTCATCGCGGCTGTCGGCGCCGACTCGCACGCAAAGAGCGAGATCGCGCCGGAGCTGATGGGCGAGGCCAGGGTGGTCACCGATCTCACCGCGCAAGCGTCGGTCATGGGCGATCTTCATCACGCCCTGGTCGCGGGAACGATGAGCCACGAGGATGTGCATGCCGAGCTGCATGAGGTGCTGCTCGGCACGAAGGCCGGGCGCAGCGCGGACGACGAGGTCGTGCTGTTCGATTCGACCGGCACCGCCGTCCAGGACGCCGCCGCATGCGTCTGGATCCGCGAACGCGCCGGCAGGGGAAGCGGCCGCCTTGCGCTCGCTCTGGGTGCGGCATGAGCACGCCCTCGCACGGCATCTCGCTCGGCGAGGCGATCCGCGTCTGGGCGCGCATCGCGCTGATGAGCTTCGGCGGGCCGGCCGGCCAGATCGCGGTCATGCACCGCATCCTAGTGGAGGAGAAGAAGTGGATCGGCGAGGCGCGCTTCCTGCACGCGCTCAACTACTGCATGCTGCTGCCCGGCCCGGAGGCGCAGCAACTCGCCACCTATATCGGCTGGCTGCTGCACAAGACCAAAGGCGGACTGATCGCCGGCGCCCTGTTCGTGCTCCCCGGCTTCGTCGCGATCATGCTGTTGTCCTGGTTCTACGCCGCCTATGGCAATGTCGGCGCGGTCGCGGCCTTGTTCTTCGGCCTGAAGGCCGCGGTGCTGGCGATCGTGCTCGAGGCGGTCAAGCGGATCGGGGGCAGGGCGCTGCGCAACCGCGCGCTGTGGCTGGTCGCGCTGGCGGCGTTCATCGCCATCTTCTTCCTCGCCGTGCCATTTCCTGTGATCGTGCTCGGCGCGGCGCTGATCGGCTATGTCGCGGCGCGCGCCGGCAGCACCGCCTTTGCCGCGGGCGGCGGCCACGGCGGTTCCGACGGGAAGGTCGTGCCCGACGCGGAAACTGCGCTCGGCGAACATGTGCCCGATCATGCCCGGCCCAATCTCGGCTGGTCGCTGCGCATCTCGGCGGTTTTCCTGATCCTGTGGCTGGCCCCAGTCGCGCTGCTGTTCGTGTGGCTCGGCCCGGACAATGTCTTCAGCCGCATCGGCCTGTTCTTTTCGCAAATGGCGGTGGTGACGTTCGGCGGCGCCTATGCGGTGCTCGCTTATGTCGCGCAGGAGGCAGTCGGACATTTCGGCTGGCTGCGGCCGGGCGAGATGCTCGACGGGCTTGGCATGGCCGAGACGACGCCGGGGCCGTTGATCATGGTCACCCAGTTCGTCGGTTTCATGGGCGCCTTCCGCCAGGCGACCGGCTTCTCGCCGATGCTGGCCGGGACGTTGGGGGGGGTCCTCACGACCTGGGTCACCTTCCTGCCCTGCTTCCTGTGGATCTTCCTCGGCGCCCCTTTCATGGAGCGGCTGCGCGGCAATCAGGCGCTGAGCGCCGCCCTGACCGCGCTGACCGCGGCGGTCGTCGGCGTGATCCTCAACCTCGCCTTGTGGTTCGCGCTGCACAGCCTGTTCGCCGAGGTGCGGTCGGCCGCGGCGGGGCCGCTGCGGTTCGAATTGCCGGTGCTGGCCAGCGTCAACTGGCCGGCCCTGGCTCTCACCGCGCTGGCTGTGATTGCGATCTTCCGGCTGAAGGTCGGGCCGATGATCGTGCTGGCCGGCTGCGCGGCGGCAGGGCTCCTCTACGGCCTGGCGACCTAGTCCACCCGGCGGATCACCTCGTCGACGGTGGCGACGTTGAGGCCGAAGCGGCGGAAACGGGTGATGTTGTGGGCGCTGCGCCGGTCCGGCCGGATCGTGATGACATGCTCGACCGAGGGTCCTTCGACGCTGCGATAGGAGAGGCGCAGGACGTTGCCGGTGACCTCGCCGGTGACCGGGCCGCGCGCGTCGTTGATCGTGCCGGTGAAGCGGTTGGGGCCGTTGCGGACCAGCCGCCAGCTGCGCCGGCGCGGCGGCTTACCCTCTTCCTCGACGACCTGCTCGAGCAGCAGGGCGCCGTCGCGGTCGAGTCGGCCGCGGCTGTGGACCCGGACCCCGTGCCGGCCCGACAGGATGATGTGGACGGTGCCGACGCCTTCGGTGCGGCCGATGAAGAATTGCTCGGCAATCGCCGCCGGTGTCGCCGCCTGCAGCAGCAGGCCGATGAAGGTTGGTAGGATCAAGTCCGGCGCGCCCCAAAGTCCGTCTGTGTCGAGACTTAGCGCAGCGCAGGCCAGTCGTCACCCGATCGGACCGCCATCCTTGTAGCGGCTTTCGATGAAGCGATGCTCGGTCTCGAATTGCGAATTGCGGCAGCCGTCGAGTTCCTCGCACAAGCGGGTCAGCTCGTCCGCGACGATGCCGAGGCTTTCGACCACGCGGCGGCTGTTTTCCGACATCGGGTCGCGCTCCTCTGGCGGCAGCGCGATGTAGGAATCGACCAGCCTCGGCAAATGGCCGCCGACCAGACGCCGGATCTCGCCGGCGACCGGCGCGCCTTCCGGCAGGCCGGCCACGGCCGGCTGCAGCGCATTGAGGCGCGCCAGGATCGTGTCTGCGCTGTCGAGGGCGGCCCGCGGCAGCTCGCCGGTGCGGTCGAGCAGCCATAGCTCGCAGCGTCCGGCGAGCTCGGGCAACTGCATGGCCGCGACCTTCTCGGCCGCCGCGGCCGGCGACGGCGCGGCGCGGGCGCCGCGGGTCGGCCACATCAGGCTGAGCAGGGAGGCGATGAAGGTCGCCGGAACGGCGAGCAGCCAGGCCCAGCCGAGCGGTGACACGGCGGCGCTGAACACGATCAAAGCGAAGATCAGCAGCACGAAGATCAGGCCAGCGCGCCGCACCCGGCGCATCGCCTCGCCGACTCCGCGCTTGATTCGATGGCCAGTCCGCGAACGGCCGGCGCGGGTGCCGACCTGGCGCCGCAAATAGTCTTCGGTGTCGACCAGAACCCGTTGAAGGTCTGCCATTACTGACTCTGGATGTCGTCCTTGTAGCGGCTCTCGATGAACCGGCCCTGGGTCTCGAACGCGGTCAGATCCTCATGGGCGAGCTTGCGGCCGAGATCGTCGAGCGCAGTCTTGGCCGCGTCGAGCCCCTGCACCAGCCGCTGGTCGACGGTCAGGCCTTCGCCGTCGCGCTCGCCGCGATATTGCGCGGGCACCTTCTCGTAGCGCTCGATCAGTTCGGGCAGATGCTTGCCCATCAGCCGGCGCGCATCCTGTGCGAGCGGATCGAGCGTGTCGGCCTGTCCGAGCCGCGATTCGAGCAAGGGCAGCTGCGCGCTGATCGCATCGAGCCGGGTCGCGGCCGGGGCGGGGAGGGCGGCCCGCTTCTTGACCAGCAGGCTGTCGAGCCGCTGCACCACCGCCTGGTTCGGCATATCCTCGCGATAGTCGATGACCGGCCGGTCCGAGCCGCCCGGGCTCCAGACCGAAAAGACGATCAACGACAGGAACATCAGCGCCGCGACCAGGAACAGGCCGGTGATGCCGATGCCGTTGAGCAGGATCCCGGCCGCGACAGCGCCGGCCAGCACGACCGCCAGCGCGATGCCGACATTGCGCGCCTTGCCCAACACGATCGAGGCCTGGCGCCGCGTCTCGCGCCGCTGCGCCGCGCGCGAGGCGCGGCGGCGGTCGATCCGCCCCATCACCTCGTCGAAGCGGGTCAGGGCCTCGTCGACGCTGCGCGAATGCCGGGCCATCTTGTCTCCGTCAGCCTTCCAGCGCGCTCAGCGGCGATTCGACCGGGCCGGAAAGCCGGTTCTGCTCGACGCCCTCGGCGCGGGCGATATAGCCGCGGCTCTTCTCGACCTCGCGGCCCAGCGTGTCGACCGTCTGCTTCATGTTGCCGAGCGCCTCGAGCTTGAACTTGTCGATCGAATCCATCGTGTCGTAGATGTTCTGGAAGGCGCGCTGCAGCGTCTCCAGCGGGATCGTCGACGACGCCGCCTGCTTGTGGATCTCGGCCGACTGCGTCTTGAGCAGCTCGCCGGTCGATTCGATCATGTTCGCGGTGGTCGTATTGAGCGCGGTGATCTGCTCGAGCACCAATTTCTGGTTGGTCAGCGCCTGGGCGACGGTGACCGCAGTGCGCAGCGCCGAGACGGTGGTGGTCGAGGCGCGGTCGACGCCCTTCACGAGCTCGACATTGTTCTTCTTGACCAGGTCGAGCGCGAGATAGCCCTGCACGGTCACCGCCATCTGGGTGAGCAGGTCGGTGGTGCGCTGGCGGGTGTAGAAGAGGGCGGTCTCGCGGATCGCCTTCGCCTTCATCGGCTCAGTGGCGTCGAGCTCGTTCGCCTTGTCCTCGAGCTTCGCATCGAGCGTCTTCGAGATGTGGATCATCTGCTCGAGCTTGCCCATCGTCTTCCACATATTGGCGCGCTCGACGTCGATGGCGGCATTGTCCATCAACAGCTCGTCCTTGCCCGAGGCCAAGGCGGCGAGGATCGCCGAGATGTGGCTCTGCGCCGACTGGTATTTGTGGAAATAGCCGCGCAGCCGGTTGCCGAACGGGATGATGCCGAACAGCTTGCGCGGCTTGGAGAGCGCGCCATTGGCGCCCGGATCGAGATCCTCGACCGTGCGCCTCAGCTCGGTCAGATTGGCGCCGATGCCGGTGTCGGCGTTGATCGCCTTGACCGGACGATCGAGGAAGCGGTTCGAATGGCCGGCCGCCTCGCTGATTTCCTTGCGGCCCATGCTGGTTAGCTGGTCGACCTTCTTGCCGAATTCGGGCGAGTTGGAATCGAGCGCGACCAACTCGTTGACGAAGCCGTCGACCTTTTCCTCGAGCTGGTCCTTCTGGTCCTGCTTCAGCGGCACCAGGCCGGCGGCCTGCTCCGGCTGGACGACCTGCAGCGGCTGCGGCGGGTCGAGCGTCAGCGTCGACGCGCCCTGGACGGCGGTCTGGGTGGCGGTTTCGGTCTGCGTGGCCATCAAAAAAGCTCCCCGCTGGGTCGTTCGCGTTGAGATTGGGGCTTCGCCGCCCCCAGTGCAAGGGATAAAGTGTATTATTCTTGTAAGTCAGTAGCATGAACCTTGGCTGACTGGCGGGTTCAGATGGCCGTCAGCCGGCGGGGATTAGCACGGCACCGAAACGAGCCGGACCGAACCGGCAGCAGGGAGACCGTCTGTGCGCAAGCTGAAGCTGATCCTGACCCTCTCGCTGTCGGCCGCCGCCCTGGTCGCGCCCTCTTTCGCCGCACCAGCATACGCCCAATATGGCGCCTATCAGCAGGATGACGAATATGTCGGCGACGACAAGGACGACTATTATGACGACGCCGAACAGGATCGCGATGTCGACGGCGACTATGACGCCGCCGTCGATCCCGACGAGGCCGCCGCCGACGACCGCTATGATGAAGGCGAAAGCTGGCGCGGCGACGATGGCCGACTCTATTGTCGCCGCTCGGACGGCACCACCGGCACGATCGTCGGCGGCGGCGCCGGTGCGCTGATCGGCCGCGGCATCGACCGCCGCGGCGAGCGCGCGACCGGCACGATCATCGGCGGCGTGGTCGGCGCCCTGATCGGCCGAGCGATCGAGCGCGACGCCCGCTGCCGGTGATTTGAGATCCGGCTTTCACAGCCGGTTGCGAGGAGTGGCGCCCCGGATCGGATCCGGGGCGCCATTTTTTGTTCCGACCGCCGATGTCGAAGGCGAGCCTACCCCCGATCCCGCAACGCGATCATCGCCTCGGCTGCCTCGGCAAGCGAGCCGTCGAAAAAGTCGCGGCTCACGCGGCGGAGTGCCTCTTCGCGGGCGGCGGGGCCGGCCCGCATCGGCATGTAGACGAACCTCTTGCCCTCGCGGCGGCGACGGACGACGCCTTTGGCCTGGAGCCGGCTCAGCATCGACCGGACGGCTGCGCTGCTGAGCGAGTCGGGCAGCGCGTCGAGGATTTGCGCGGCGCTTGCTTCGCCGCGGCGATGGACGATCTCCGCGACCTGACGTTCGCGCGGGGGAAGCCGATGCAACATGCGGCTGCGTTGCACCGCCGAATCGGCCTCGCGCCATGATCGAACTTGCGAACAAGTAGATCATTCTTGCGAATTTTCGCCTGCTGCCTGCTACAATTGTAGCCAGCAATGCGCCGTTCAGCTTTCGCCCTCCTAGATCGTGTCCGAAACGGGAGGACGGGCATGAGCCGGACCGAAATGGCGCAAGCGGGCAGGGTCGTGGCGACGGCTTTTGGAGCGCGCCTCTTCGAGCCTGCAGCGCTCTCACGCTTTCGCTCTGCCGGCCGCATCTGGCCAGATCAGGCGGCGCTCGCCCGGCTCAACGTCGTCAAACTCTCGACCGGTCTCGATTTGCTCGAAAGGGTCGAACGGGCCCGGCGCCATCTCCACGATCATCTCGACCGCAATATTTCGCTGCGCGAGCTCGGCACAATTGCCAGTCTCTCCACCTTCCATCTCGCCCGCTTCTTCAAGCTCGCCTTCGGCGCGGCGCCGATTTCCTATCATCGCACGCTGCGGCTCGAGCGGGCGGCGCAGCTGCTGCGGCGAGGAAAGCTGTCCGTCGCCGAGGTCGCCGACTGCGTCGGCTATTCGGACGCGGTCGCTTTCACCCACGCCTTTCGCAAGCATTTCGGCTTCGCGCCGCGCCATCTGGCCCGGCCGCTCGCGACGATTTGCGACCGTTCGTGACTGGACGCCCGTGCCGCCGCCGCTATTCAGGGCCGGCGAATTTCGGGAGGGACAGTCGATGCGTAGAGCGCTTCTCGCCATTGCCGCAATTGCCGGCATCGTCACGGTCGCATCGGCGCAAAGGCCGGCACGGACTCCGGCGGACCTGATTCGCAATCGCCAGGATTCGTACAAGCAGATCCAGAGCGCATTCAGGGTGCTTTTCCAGCAAAATCAGGCCGGCGAGCCGTCGATCGAGGCGATCCGCCCGCACGCCGCCACCATCGCCCGGCTGGCGCCGCAGGTGAACGGCTGGTTCCCGCCCGGCACCGGCCCGGAGACCGGCGTGCCGATGCGCGCCAAGGCCGAGCTCTGGGCGAACCGCCAGGACTTCATGGGACGGGCCGCCGCATTCGTCGTCG